>JALZUV010000044.1 GCA_023301245.1 Rickettsiales bacterium | reverse complement strand
TCGTCCTCTTCGGCTTCGTCCTCTTCGGCTTCGTCCTCTTCGGCTTCGTCCTCTTCGACTTCGTCACCGATGGTGTCAGCGAGTTCCGTGGAGGCGAGGGCATTAAAGGCTTCGCCAGCGTTGGCCATATAGCGGTCCATTAGCGCATGGGCATCTTCCATGGCTTGGTCCATCTCCTCGACGTAGCAAGGGATGGTTACCGATACCCCGTACTTGCCGCCTTGATACGCGCCGTCAGATTTGGTCAGGCTGTTGTAAAGATGGACTTTGGCAGGCTCGGTAGCGAACTGATGGATTTCGATAGTTTCGCTACGGGAACCTGTGCTTTCGAAAACCGTAATTTGGGTTTCTGCGGCTTTTACTTTGCTAGTCTTTTTAGACGCAGCAGTAGTCTTGGCGGGTTTACGTGCCATGTGGTAGTCTCCTAATGAGTAGTGGCTCTTACTGTTGATACGCGCCGAGATATACTGTCCCGAACGCTTATATCGTTTGTAGTATAATAGGAGGAGGTGCGCAAGTGCTTCCCGACAGGTTCGAGAATGGCTAGGGCTTCGTTTATACACCAATAAGTCTTCTTTCCGCAAACTAGAACGGGGGCAGGTATTTGGCCCTTAGCAACCCAGCGATCTATACTCATATAGGACGTGTCCATGAGTTCCGCGAGTTCGTTCTTACTAAACGTCAGTAGATTGCGTTCCTTGCCGCTGGGCAGGGTTACGAGCCGTGAGACTGCGATGTCCTTTATACGGTGCTTGTTAGACAGGGGGTCGATAGAAAGTGATTTACGTTGCTTAGGCCGCTTCTCAGTGCTTTGCAAACGTTTGCGAAGTTTAAGTTTCCGTTTAGTCATTGTTCTTTATTTTCACCGAAGTACGAGAGATTTCAGCTTTCTGCTCTGTATAAGACCTCGTACGTGCATTACTGGCTTGTATAAACTGTTCGAACCACTCTACGGCACCTTTGTCGTCCAGAGTATGTAGAACGTCGTCTATAGTCCACCAAGTAGGTGTATCCTTTCCTTTTAGCAGGCGTAGGACCCGTCCAAGCGCTTGCGTTACGTTTCCACGGGGGCTGCATTCTACCCCCATGTCCAGTCTAGGTATATCGACGCCTGTATCGAATATGCCATAGGTGGCCAAAACTATAGAGCATCTTTTAGATATACGTTCAAGCTCTTTAATGCTCGGAGAGTGTATTTCGTTGTCTATAATATAATCGGCATCGTCGTCTTGTGCTTTTATATACTTTTGGGCCTTGTACTTGCTTGTGAAGCTTTCGTCTTTAACCTTTATGTGACGGCTACTGTCTGGTCCCCGCCGTCTGACGATATAGTTTCCCGTATCATAGGACCCCACGTATAGACCTATCTCGCTTTGTGGTACGCCCTGCGCAATAAGCCTGCGTCGAATATCCGCTAGCTGGGCTGTCCTATCAGATAAGGCTAGAACCTGTCGGCCATTATCGTATCCATGTTTCTTTATGATCTTGGTGAGTAGCTTTTGTCGGGCGTCCCAGCGTGTGAGGGATGTTATTATCGTATACTTGTTGAAGGTGTTGAGCTTCGTAGGCTCTGACGGCTTTAGGCGTACACGGATAACCTTAGGCGACATTACGTCCTGTTCGGAGATTATAGATACAGAGCCTAGGTGGGTATTTGTGACCCGCGATAAAGCGCCCTCTCTCGGTGTAGCCGTAACACCGCCGCGTATTGCCGCTGGGAACATTGATAGCGTCTTAGATAGCATAGGGGCTGCGGATTTGTGTAATTCATCCCAAAACACAGCAGTAAAGTTATTGTAAAAATCTTCGCCATAATCTCTTCTCGCTATAGATGGTAGCATACCGACTACCAAGCTTTTTCCTTTATAATCACAAATGTCTTGCTGTACGATACCTACGTTTTTCTTGGTCCACTTTTTACCGAAAAAATACTTGATACCATTTTTCTTTTTAACGTCCCCAACCCATTGTCGTTTAAGGCTGTTGATATGCACGAGGAATAGAACGGGGCCTATGCCCATGTCAGCTATCGTTTTGAGTAGTGAGACTGTTTTACCCGCGCCCGTCTTGGCTTTAGCGCTAAAGTCCACGGCACCTAGTTTATGCTCGGTGCAAGCCCGTTGCAGGTCTTCCATGAATTCCGCCTGTTGCTTATCGCGTGGCGTAATCTTGGCAGGGTATTTGAATTTCTTTGTGGGCTTAATCGTGTGGTCCATGTAATGAAGCAAACGTTTGCTAAGCTGCTCTGTAGCGAAAGCTCTAGGCAAGCCTATATAGCCTTTGTGTGTTTGGAGGTCATACAGTCGGATATACTCAGGCTCCCCGTCCTGTCCGTCCACGTTTGGGTTATACTCTACCGTTAGGTATTTTATAAGCTCGGGGATGTTACGGACATGACTACAAGGCAGGTAGACCATAGAGCTAACTATAGGCAACCTGCCCCGCTTCGTCGGGTGGTATTGTATTGACGGCTTCACTGCACGTTAATCGTCAAGGTCGAGGGCGTAATCGTCGTCGTCTTCGTCGTCGCCGAAGTCCTCTTCACCCAAAGCTCCGCCGCTTGTACGGCCATAAAGTTTTTCAAGTTCCTTACGGGAAAGCTTAGGGAAAGCTTTCTTGTAATCAGTAGCTTTTGTGATGTCCGATACAACGTTGCCCTTTTTGTCCTTAACGTTGTATTTGGCTGCAAGCTTTTTCATCTTAGCTTCGGAGAGGAATTCCACGAAGTCGATGTCGTTGCCGATACTCGGTGACTTATCACCGTCACGCGCGACCTCTAGCATCATACCACGGAAGCTTCCTTTCTTGGCATACAAGCGTTCGAACTTGGGGGCCGAGCCGGACTTAATCTTCATAAGCTTTTTGCGGTATTTGTATTTACTATCCATGCCCGTGGCAGATACGACAACGACAGTAACCGCCATGAACCAGTAACCCTCTTTACCGTCCGCTTCACAAGCGGGGCAGATATCCCGCTCCTTGATACAAGGTACTGGGTCTTGCTGACGTGCACCTTTGCGTAGGTTCGGATTATACCGACTATGTTCGTACCCTGTGTAAGGCTCGCCATCGTCGAGGATGTAATACTTGGCTTTTTCTCCGTCCTTTATGTAGAAGTCGAACGGTTTGTTGTTGCGTGTTTCTCGCTCTTTATCTCTGCGGGCTTTCTCTTTACGAGCGCCGCCGAATGGGCTGTCTTTGGAGCCGCGCGAACGCTTTGGGGATTTACTGTCCTTGCGGGACTTCGCTGATTTGTCCTTGGACTTTTTGGGCTTTTTCTTTTTGGACTTTACGTCCTCTTCTTCGACCTTAGGCTTTTTTCGCTTGGACGATTTGCTCTTTAGAGCGGCTTTAGACGATGGGCGTTTCTTAATGGCCATTACGGTTTCCTATATGTTTTACGTGTGCAGTTTAGCTTTCCTAAGCATCTTAGAATACTGACGAAACGATAAGTCGTCAGGGTCGTCGATGCCCTTAGGGTACTGTAACCTAAATTGGGGGAGAACGCCATAGAATTTGTCAAGTGCTCCCCCGCCGTCGAATTGGTCGAGGTCTTTGTTCCATACGCCTTGTAGGCAGGTTTCGCCCGCTAAGTCGTCGTCCGTCATCCAGTAGATAGGGGCGTCTATTCTGTCGAGGATATTTGCTTTCTCTTCCGTTAACTCAGACCCAAGTAATGCACGGACCTCTATCGGAAATGATTTTGCATCCGATGTATCTGCCCACGCATAGCGCTTATGAAGTTCAATATAGGACTTGACCCTTGCGAAGGCAAATAGGCCTTCAACGATAATCGTACCTCTCGCGAAACGGGTCTCTGTTGTGTGTAACCGCCCATCGTGCTTACATCCATCGTGTCCATTAAGTGCTCTACCTCTTCGACTTCCAAGAAGCAATTCTCGTTTGTTAAGTCCAAGGTAATCTCTGATCTTCGGGATATTCCGCCCGCGCCGTTCGGATAGCTCTTCGAGTTCGCTAGTATTGTAGATGCTTCGACCTGTAAAACCCTCAAAGGCTCCCGTCCAGTGGTCATAAACAGGAAATAGGACTCTATGTTGTCGTCTATCCCATCGAAGACCAAGCTTACACGCGTCTGTGAAGCCGAGGCCCCTGATGTCACGGAGGTACTGGATGGCACGGTTGTCGTAGTAGAAGGGCGGATACTCTCGGAAGGCGTTTCCTTCTTTAGGCTTGGGCGCTTTACGGGTGCGCGTCTCGTTCTCTTCTGTGTCGTCATCGTCCTCGTCCCATTCTGGTAGGTCAGGCATACCAATTATTTCGGTTCGCTCTATTTGTCGTCCAACGTCTTTCAGGTCGGTGTCGTCTGTGTAGTGGGCCATCTTAAAGGCGAGGCCCGCCAAGGTTCCTTTATGTTTACAACCGAAACAGTTGTAACCCGACTTCCCTTTATCGTTTATGCTTACGCCGAACGAGGGGAGCTTATCGTAGCCTTTGCCGTGTGTCCAAGGAGCTAAGGGGCAGCGGGCCATAACCCAGCCGTGTATCCCCTGTGCATTCCGTGGTACGTCAACGTTTAGTAAGCTAAGGTATTTATATACGCTTTTCTTATCCACGTTAGAAGTCTTTCGACAGTTTTATCCATGGGCCGACGTCGCAGATAGTGTAGCCTTCCCGAATAGTGAGGCTAGAGTTTTTAACGTTTTGCAAACGTTTGCGAAGCTGATACCAAAACACGGAGTAGAGCATGGTGTGCTTTGCTGCGGCCTCCTTGGCGGCGATAACGCGGTCCTTACAAGATATGACGCGGGCATACTCTTGGGGGTTCCGTCCCATAAGGTGTATCAGGGCTGTGCCTATCTCCGCAGGGGGCGGGCTGGACACAAGACGGTTATACATTGCGGCCTCAGTATCGTCTAGTTCGTCCAGCAAAGTTTCTATAGTGTCCATTGACGCCATGATATCTTTGAAAGCTGCGATCTCGTCATCGGTTAGATAGCCTATGACGTGGCTTGTGCCTATCGCTGGCAAGTTTATATTTATGGGAACTTCTGCGTCGTCAGCGAACGCATCGGAAAACATAACGGACAGGTCGGGTTTATCGCTCATTAGTTTTTAACTAAACGGTGGCGGGTTCGGTTGCCCGCCAGCCGCTTTGCCTTCTCGTGTGGGGTAGATTGTTTGGCCGTTCTGGGTTTCTTGGCTTTTTTCTTCTCGACGTGTTTACGGACAATAGTCACGTCTTCGTGCTGAGCAATCTCGTCCTGAGTTAGGTTGCGTTTTCGTACGTCAACCGTATTGCCTTTTACTTCCTTGGTTAGGGTTATCGTGTAGTCAGCGCCGATTTCTCGCTTAACGTCAGTCTTGGTAGCAGAAATGCAGGCTAGGAATTTCTCTTCCGTAATCTCTTCGTCTAGCAGGAGTTGGTAGAGGGCGTGGACGTCGATGACTTCCCCCTCCGTTACGCCCATACGCCAAGCCTTGCCGTCGATGTAAACTTCGTCCGTAGGTTTTAGCTCTTCGGATTTGGCGAGGGCCTTGTACGCTTTTTTTAACGCTGTGCCTTGTCGGGACGCGGCGTTGCTGTGT
The DNA here is from genome assembly GCA_023301245.1 of Rickettsiales bacterium. Taxonomy (GTDB): domain Bacteria; phylum Pseudomonadota; class Alphaproteobacteria; order Rickettsiales; family JALZUV01; genus JALZUV01. The sequence goes on along the minus strand of JALZUV010000044.1, from coordinate 56,124 downwards.
TCTTTGCCGATAACGTCAAGTCGTTTGAATTCGTCGAGTTCAACCACTACGCGATGGATAGTACCCTCGGCATGCTTATCCCTTAGGGCAGCTATGCCCTGAATTTTCTTTTTAGGTTTGCGCTTTTTGATAGCCATGTTGGGTTTCCTAAGTGTTGTTTTATAGTACGATTTACGAGGGGGTAGGTCAAGCGAGAACGAGCTTCCTTTTCCTTCGTTTTACTTGTTTCGGCTTAACAGTCCGTTCGGGTTCTGGGTGCTTATATCCGTCCACTAATACCTTAGGCATACGAGGTGGTCGCTTACCCTCGGCCTTAGCTTCGTCGCACTCAGCTTTCCACTCGGCTATGAGTATGTCCTGATAGCTTTTGATGTTCTTGTCCTTGTACCAGCTATGCTCGACCTCGACCATTTGGGAAAGGTTCTTGCCGATTTCTGCTTCCGCCATAAGTGGGATACTTGGTTGCCATCCGAACATCTCTTTGAGGGGCAAGTTCTCCATTTGCTTTTTGATCTCAAGGATAGCTTCTATGGCTCTGTCCTCGGGTACGAGGCAGATAAGCGCATCATGGATGAACCCTTTGATGTCCACAAGCTCAGGGTCGACATAGCGCTGTATGCGGGCCATGGCTATTAGGCCAAGGTTAGACGCTTGGGCTTGGACAGGCGAGTTAACCGCTTGGCGCTCGGCCATCTTAGCGATGCTTTGCTCTGGCGAGAAGATGTTAGGCAAGTGACGGATACCGCCGTCATAAGATTTAACGTAACCATTGGTGTTCACGAAGTCTTTAACCGCCGCATGCCATGGCTCTAGGTTCTTATAGAGGTCGAAGAAGTCATTACGGATTTTCTGTGCTTCCTCTTCCGTGAAGTCGATACCGTAGTCCGTCTTGGCGTACACAATAAATGATTTCCACCACATGCCGTATAGGAAGCCGAAGTTAATCGCCTTGGCTTGGAACCGTTTGAAGCCCCGCTCTTTCTTCGGCAGCTTCATAAACTCTTCGAGGGTTACGCCCATGGTTTTCGCAGCGGTTGCCGCATGAATGTCCCCGTTCCTTGCATAGATTTCCAGCATGGTCGGTTCGTTTGCCATCATGGCCGCGATACGTAGTTCTACTTGTGAGTAATCGACCTCGACTAGACAATAGCCGCGTGGCGCAATAAAGATTTTGCGATAATCTTTTGCGAACATGCCGCGTTTAGGGAAGTTCTGCCCGTTCGGATTAGCGGACGCTGTACGGCCCGTGACTGTGCGATGCAGGAGGTAGGAAGGTCTAATTTTATCGTCAAAGATGTATTTGTAGAAGCCTGTATTGTCCCTCTCACTGCCGACGTACGTGCCTAGCATTTTCTCGTTCTTAACGAAGTCAATAATGCCTTCGATGAAAGGGTGCTCCCCTAGAAAGTACGGGAAGTGGTCTTTAGTTGATGTAGACGGCACGCGCATGTTTTTATCTTTGAGCATCTTGGTAGACTTAGTGAATACGCGTGGCTTAAATCCTAGGCCCCCCGTGCTCTTTTTACCGAATAGGAACCTGATAAGGAAGGCCCCACGAGTGATAGAGGGGTTGCCGCTGTCTTCTAGGTATTCCTTACGTATGTGAGAAGGAACCATGGCGACTAGACGCGCATATTCTGCGTTTTGATGCTTCCTAATTTTCGTCTCGAATGTACTTAGCAAACGTTTGCTAACGTCGAAGCCTGATTGTTCAATCTTACAGAACGAGCGGGTGGCTGGCATCTTTACACGCTTATAGCAGCGGTAGAGGTTCTTGTCCTTTTTAAGCAAGGCCCGCATGTGCGCCCACAGTCGGAAGGTCGCATCCGTATCGCCACAGCCGTACATCATCATGTCTTGTGGGTCCACGAGGTCCATACGGGATTTACCTTGATGGATAGGGTCTCGGTCAAAGTCATCAGAGTAGCCCGACATGGCTGGCACGAAACGTCGTATGCAATCTGTCAAAGATTTGGAGAGCATGTTCTCGTCGTGCATATGCACCATGAGCATTGTGTCGTCTGAGAATGTGGCGGTGTCTATACCTAGCTTGCCTAGTAGGTATAAATAATCGGCCTTGTAGTTATGCCCGAACACTCGAACCTTTTTGTTCTCTAGCAGTTTTTTGAGCTGTGCCTTGATACGGGCTTTATCTTTCTTGGTAAGCTTCTGTACTTCCCGTTCGTAGCGTGGGTAGTTGATAGGTATGGAGACGGCTTTCCCTTCTTCCCATGTGAGCTGTACCGTTAGGAGTTTTGACTTGGGCTGGAACCATTCACCCCCCGTCCACTCGCAATCTACGCATAGGTCCTTGGGTGGGTTTTTCAGTAAGAAGCTGATGTCCGTGCAATACCTGTAATCCGTTTCGATCTCTTCTTCGTAGTCGATGCTGTAGTTTGTCGATACGAGATTTCCCACGGTCAACATGTCGTTACGGAATAGGGCTTCATTGTCTGGGATACGTCGGACGTGGTTAACGCCGAAGGCTGGCATGACAACGCGGTTCCACGCTTCGTTGTGTGTTGGTAGTCCCCGTACTTTGGTGATGGCAACTGAACGTCCCGCGACTTGCGTGGCTGGGTACTTTCCCATGGGTACGATAAGCTTGGGGTCTATTAGCTCTATGGCTTCTACGAATGCGGCTCTATGAGCTTTGAGATGGTCCCCCATGGCTTTGCCCCGTTGCCACATGTCCGCAGTTACAGGCGGTGCGCAACACACGATGGCGAGGTCCGACTTTTTAATCTTGGCCTCTTTTAGGAAGCGCGAGAAGAAAGACAAGTTCGCTTTACTGAGGGGTTTGGTTGTCTTAGGTGCTTCGTCGCCGTCCTCTTCCCGCCCTACGATGGTATCCACTACGAATACTGTATTAGCGTTCAAGTCCCCGAACCACAAAACACCCTCAGGCATTTTCTTGGAACCGCGCTTATCTTTTTTTACTTTACGTTTTGTCATTATGCTACGCTGTCCATGTGTGAGAGGTCTACGGGACGGGTCCCAGTTAATGCAGGTCGATTAGCTTCTGCGCTTGTCGTAATCTGCGAAAAGTTTGCAGGCTGGAATTGGTAGTTAATTTTCATCCAACCGAATTCTCCTTCCCTTCCTTTGAGAATTCCGAGGTATCTTTCTGAGTGAGCATGCGGCGGGTCGCCTGTTTCGATACCGACTACGATAGACGATGATTGCCCGATGACGTCGGTTTCACCGATCTTGTCTAGTCCTAGATGTGCCACGGGGTTTGCGTTCTCTGTGCCAGATGACTTGGGCTTAGTGGCAGCGCGATTAAACTGTACGGATTGCTTAAGTGGTCTGTCCAAGTCTAGTGCTAGCATTTTTAGACCCTCAATGGTGTCCGCTGCGTTTTCCCTACGAGACGCTTTGTTGTTGGCCTTGCTATCGGGCTGGATAAGGTAGGACGCGTCTGCGTCTATTTCGTCGGGTTCCATCTCTTCGGCAGCGGCGCGGAGTGACCCAACCGACTTACGGAAGTTACCCGCCATGATACGGAACTCTGGCATGTCAGGTATCCCTTCGATGCTGCTAGTCATAAAGTCCCTAGCGTCCGTAGATAGCCTACCCCGCTTAATAAGCTGGGGGTTGATACCCGTCCATAGACCAATGAAACGACGCACGAGTTGTAGGGCTGGCATCTCCATGGATAGGAATAGGACCGAGTTGCCTGATAACCATGAGTGCAGTGCGGTGTATAGAAGCAAGGTTGACTTGCCTACCCCCGGCCTACCAACGAATGTTATGAGGTCGCCCTTTTGGAAACCGTCTGTTTGTTCGTCCATCCATGTCCAACCGCTGGAAGTTCCCCGTAAGCCTACCGTATGTCGGGCGATATGATAATCCGCCACAACGTCACGGGCCACGTCGTATAGGGCTGCTATCCCGTCGTCTCTGGCGGCTGTGGTTTGGTATATCCCGATAATCTGGCGGGCTAGCAAGACGACTTCCTCAGGGGATTTGTCCGCCATGGCATCTCGCAGGTCGCCGAACGGTCCTAGGAATTCCGTATATAGCAAACGTTTGCGAGCTTCGTCTTGGTAGTAGCTGACGCCCTCCGATACCTCGACGGCTTTAAACCCCGTCTGTCGTTTCATAATCTTAGCGGACGGCACACGTCGGTAGTCTGTGACGTATGCCTTAAGCCATTGCATGATCTCTCTGGCGTCAGGGTCCATCACGAGTACGTCGGGTAGTTTGAGTACGTCGGATTTACTACCACGCGTAACGAGTGCGCTGAATAGTTCCGCGTCGGTTCTTTTAACCATTATCTAAACCTTAAACGAATGTGTTTGCGTATCGAGGTGACCGCTGAAATCTGTGGACCACCACTCGCTCTGTCCGAGGGGGCGGATACTATCGAAGTGTGTAGGCAATGCCATATTACTGCGACGTTCTACGAAAGCCTCTATCGCTGCCCGCTGATAGTTACTGTACGGGAATTCGCATCCCTTCTCCCAGCGTCCTATGCAAAGGTGTGGCACGTTCTGGTAGGTGTCCAGCTTATCCCCGTACTCTAAGGCAAAGTGAATATCGTGCAGCGTGGCGTAATAAACATACACGCCGAATATGACAAGTTCTTTAGCGAAGACCCCGAACATATCATACCGTTCTCGGCTGTCGCCCCACAAGCAAAGTCCCTTACCCTCTAAGGCTGACGAGGCGAGGGTTCCGCCCGTAATGAACTCCCGCAAAGTTAGGCCATTCTCTTTGAAGGAGGGCAGTGTAAGTCTCTGGGACCTGATAGGTATGTTGCTGTTAACCCACTTCTTACGCAGGTCGGCCATGCGGGCCTCTTCCTCGGTAAGCTTGGGCTTGGGCTTTGGTCTAGGCTTAATCGTCCCAGCCTTTAAGGTCGTAGTCTTCCGCTTTACGGGTTTTGTTTTTCTGCTTTTTGAGTTTGAGTTTTCTCGTTTTACGCTTTTCATTCTGTAGGCCTCGCTCCGCCGTTACTAATTTCTTACGAGTTTTGGTTATCTCGCTTTTTAATGCTTGGGTCTCAGCCACAAGCGCCGCTTCTCTTTCGTCTCGCTTCGTGTCCCCGCCCTTCCGCAGTGCGGCCTTGAATTCTCTGTTAGGATTTATGTCGTCAATGTAGGCTTCATAAAATCTATCTATCTGGGAAATGATAAGGGCCAGCCGTGGGGATTTTGGTTTGTCCTTAATCCATCCGAGATAGGATTTAATTATCCTGTCCCATTCATATACTATAAATTCCATGAAGGGAAGCCATTCTGAATTGGTCGTTACGCGGTCAAATGCGCGCTTAACAGAGGCAAGGTCCTTAACTCGCCACGCTGGCGCGGGCTGCTCAGTGTAGGCAATAGACATGGCATCACGATAGATGGCTTCGAGTGCTGACGCGTTTACCTTTTTCTTTTTCTTAGTACGAGACTTCTTAAAGTTCTCAGTAGCAAGGTCTAACTTGGCTTGTGCTGATGTCATAGGGTCAGTCATATAATGTCCTGTATACCGCCGAATGGCGTTTTAATCTCTAGTTATTCTCTAGTTACGTTAGGGGGCGCAGAATTTGCGGGTTCAAGGCGCAGAATTTGCGGGTTCGTACCCGCAGAATTTGCGGGGTCATATACGCCTCCTATTCCGTCTGGGTGGCAGTCGTACGACGTTACTAGGTCGCAATCCCAGCTCTACCATGTATGCGGTAGGCTGGTTACCCTTACGTTGTGTGACTAAATACCCCCGCTCCCTTAGTGATTTAATGCTGTTCTCTAACGTGCGGACGCCCATTTTGAGTGGCCCATGTAGGCAGGTATCGCCCGACCACACGCCCTCTAAGAAGTGTCTTTGGGGTATTACCTCTGCGTGTTTACCATAGGAGAATGTGCGATCTACCACGAATAGTAAAACGGCAAGTTCATTACCTGTAAGATATTGGGCGTACTCTCGCATGATATGACGAAACGCGACGGATGGTCCGTCTTTCTTAGGTTCGTGCATCTTATTCGTCTATTGCTCTTGGGCGAATGTAAACAACCCATATAAGCCTAAAGCATAGCCATTCCGCTAAACGCTCTTTGGTAACATCGCAGTCCGTTGCTTCATATGACGTTTTAATGGGGGGTAACCACTTAAAGCCGTGTATCTCTACTCTCATGTTTATATCGCCCTAAACTTGTAGCCGCAAAGTCTAAGGTTGTTTATAAATTCAACCTCTATAGCTACGGCGTTTTCATAAGAAGAAAATCTCATGTACCAAATAGCCTCTTCGTTATGCTCACCTTCCAGCTCATAGAATTTTTTCATGCAAGATAGATAACTGCCTATACCGCTTTCGTGCATGTCGCAGAGGCAAGCCTTCATATTATCTTGTGTGAGTGTAGGCTCGTACCCCAAGTCGGTGTCGTTCCATTTAGCTAGATTGCCTAGCAGTTGTATACCAAACGTTTGCGACGGCGCATTAAATACTATGTTTGATATCCGATCTATCTCCCGTGTAGACGAGGGGAACGGGTTTAAGAAACTATCTTTGAGTAGGTGTTGGGCATCCCCGTTTATCCCTACCGATATTACCATGCGGTCCATTGTGTTTGCTCCTATGCGGTGTGTATTCGCTCCGTTGCATAATAGGGGTAATTTGCAGGATAAGGCAAGGGGGTTATGAGCGCACATAAAGAAGCCCCCGCCCACCGAGCGAGGTAGACGAGGGCTTCAAGCCACTGACGCATAGGAAGGTCATGGTGGGCAGGATACACAGTAAGCATTCCGCTTAAGTTATATACGCAATTAGTCACTATTGGTCAACCGAAAATAGCTGGCTAATATAAACCATACAGTGCGGCTATGCGTTTCCTCTCTTCGCCGCAAAGCTTATCGGCAAGTTCATTGAATTCGTTTTTGTTATGGCCCTTGATCTTATCCACCGTTACGATATTGGGACGGAACATTGCCATGGTTGGTTTGATGATATCTAGGTTAGCGAGGGGTGCGCCGTCGGCTTTGCGAAAACCCCGCTTAGACGCCGCTTTGAAGTGCTTATTATAGCCATTGTAGCAGTACGCGCTGTCTGTAACGATAGTAGCGTTAGGTAGGGTAAGGGTGCGACGCATTGCCCATTGTACGGCCTTTAATTCGGCTCGTGATGTCGTTGTTTCTAGAAGGGGTCCGCTTCCGCTTTCTAGCACTTCGCAGTTATAGACGAGAACCCACGCCCAGCCTCCCGGCCCATCTGGGTTAGGCCAGCAACTTCCGTCTGTAAACAGGTAGTACCGTTCGGGGTACGTCCAGTACGGGGGGAAAGTTTTCTTTATCTTTTTAGACATCGCAGCGTATGTCTAAAAATAGCGTTGTGGCCTGATTTACATGAACTTCGCATCCGTCGTCGTCTACGTAGCTAGTTTTAACACCTAGTAAAAAGCCGTCTTCTGTAGCTACGCAAAGATTACCACGCTCGTCTCGTTCCTTTTGAAGTAAAAGTATCAGTTTATCTAATTTAATTTTTTCCATGCTTGGTTACTCTCCGTGGTGTAGTGCATAGTAGGGGAAGTCGTAAGGTTGGTCCATGTCTATGCCCTTTATGCGTTAGGGGCCAGCGCAACAGGTTATCCACACCGCTACACTGGCCCCTTTGTGGGTTCGCTAAGGTTCGCTAAGGTTCCCCCACTTACCAGCCTCTGTCGGCTGTTTCCATTTCGGCCTCTGCCTCATGCAGGTCGGGCTTATCGTTGCTGTCCGTTGTCTCCGACGTAGAGAACTCCGCAAGAATTCCCTGTGTGAGTGTTTTACACTCTTCGCCTTTTACGCCGTCCACGTCAACGTGCATTGCACCGCCTACGTCGAAGCTCATAATAATCTGTTTAGCCATGATGGCCTCCTATACTGTGTTCGCAAACGTTTGCGAGGGTTTAATACTGAGTGGCAATCAGTTGGATTGTGCCGTCGTCCTGCGTCTCACGCTGGCAGGATAGCCCTTCGGCTTCCATTTGGCGCTCGGCCTTGCAAACGTTGTAGTGCATCGCGAACTTGCCTAGCAGTCGGGTTGCGGTGTCGGGTACGACTTCCTCCCCCTCTTGGTTAACATACGGGGTATGCTGGCCGATAGGGGATAGGTGAGCGCCGTGACCCTTCGTGAGGTAATCCTCTCCGAACGCTTCATATAGGCCTTCCGAGTTTTGTTTGAACCCGATATCATACTTGCTGTCCGCTAGCAGAATTGCCGCGTCAACGGTGGACTTTTGACCCCTCCATCCGCGAATTGTAGCGTTCTCAGTAACGAAGGATACGTTAACCCCCTCCGATGCCAATGACGCTACGGCGTCTTCCATGAGTTCGATATTGTCGAATACCGCGCCCTTGACTGTTACGTTGTGTGACATGCTATTGCTCCTAAAGCTATTTGCGAATTGTTCTGCGCCCACGGCGCTTTACAATGGTTTTGCCGCCGAAAGTTTTAGAGACCTTAAGCTTCTGCGGCGGCGCAGCGGCTTTCTCCTTTACGGTAATCGTAACGAACTCTTTCAGCTCGTCTAAGTCGAAGTCGTCAATCTGCCTATTATGGCGGGACAAGTCCTTAATACCAAGCTCGTCGAAGTCCTCTGGTCGGAGGATATCGAAGTTACCTGTTATTTGACCGTATTGTATATTGGCTGCATCTGACGGGACAAGTTCGAATTTCAGCTCTACGAGCGCGGCAAGGCGTCTAGGCCTTAGGAAGATTTGGTGTCGCTTAGGCAAACTTAGTCCACTTGTTTGTGCAAGGGGTTTTATGTGCCTCTGGCAGTTTAAGCGTATGAGGCAATTCTCCTTAACGTCGTAGGTGCAAGTAGCCCAGAAGCCCAGTTTGTCCGAGCCTACGCGGGACGCGGCGGTGTTCTTAAAGCCAAATGCCTCCCCAATACCCATATCACCCTGCATAGCAGCGTTCTTAATAGGCATCTCGACCTTGGCCCCTAGGCTTTCCCTGTAGAAGGCAAACAGTGACATGCTGCCCTCTTTAAGTGTGGCCCTACCGAATAGTAAGTTTATGTGCATGTCTAGCTCCTAGTTACTTGACGTGTTGCGCTTAGGTGACAACCTACGCTTCCGTCCCGCCGTTTTTACTTTTGGCTTATCGACAGTTTCCCCCTCGGGCGTACTGGCAGAAACCGCATGGCTTTTGGCCCACTCTGATTGTGCCGCAACCCTATCTGGGTAGGTCAGCGAAAGCGGCTGGGACCTATGCACCGTGTGCTTTAATGTACCCAGTGTTATAGTAGGGTTACCCGCTTTAAAGTCAACCTTGAGTGAGGACTTGATGATATCTTCTAGCTCGGCCCCCGAGAAGCCTTGCGTCGTCTTCGCAATGGCGTCTATGAAGGATGGCTTAAGCTTATGCCCTCGCTTCTTGGAATGGATAGCAAGGATGGCTTGGCGTTCTGTGAAGTTAGGCAGGTCTACCGCCCAGATTACGTCAAAGCGTCCTTTACGCACAAGCTCAGGCGGCAATAGCTGGGGGTTGTTAGCCGTGGCAACGATCAATACATCCGCGTCGTTCTCTTGCATCCATGTGAGTAGGCTACCGAATACACGGCCCGATGTTCCGCCATCCGACGTACCGCCACTAGCTCCCATAGATTTATCAATCTCGTCGATAAAGAGGACGCAGGGTGCCATGTCTTCGACCATAGCTAGTGCGCCGCGCATATTGCCCTCTGACTGCCCGACGTATTTACCGAATGCCTTACCTATATCGAATTTGATAAGCGGTACTTGGACGGCTGCTGCGGTTGCTTTAGCGACGGCTGACTTACCAGTTCCGGGAGGTCCTACGCATAGAAAGCCCTTAGGCTTGTCTATACCGAACTTGGCCGCGTCGGGGTTCATAAACGTCTCTGAGGTGTCGATTAGGTACTCTTTGAGCACGTCCAATCCCCCTATGTCGTCCATGTTACCCTCGGGCATAAGCTCTAGCAAATGCGTAGACTTAACGACGGCAATCTTACGCTCCATGATTTCGTCGTAAAACATCTTGGTAGTGATATTCTTAGCTTTGAACTTGTCGTCCGCATCCGCCATGTCGATAATGTTGGAACACGCGGTACTGATAGCTATATCGAATTCGTTGGCTGTCATCCCCGCGCCGTTAGACACGATGGCTTTGTTCTCTTCGGGCGAGAACTTAGGGATAATGTTACCTTCCGTTAGGTTGGTTTCCAGTATGTCGGTATACGCCTCTAACAGCTCGTCGTGGTTCGGCGTCTTAAGGTCGATGATTTCAACGTAGTCGGAAATGTCATCGGGGATATCGGCGTGAGGTGGCAGGATAAAGACGGCTCTATGAGCGTCGTGTCGCATGGCCTCTACGAACGTCCGTAAACGTTGTTGGGCAGGCGGTGCCTTTAAGGGGATATGCCCGAACTCGAATACGATAACCTTGGACCGTTGCGCTTGTCCGTCGCTGGCAGTCTTATCGAAGAAGTAATCGAAGCCTTTGTCGAACGAGGCTGTATTCTTGATGGACCCTTTCGGTGTGAGGTAATCCGTATCTTCGGATAAGTCGATGATCTCTTCACCGTCCGTTACGGGCAAGTCAGGGTACGTACAGACGCCCCGAACGCAATCCCATGTGTGGTACTGTAGGTGCGTGTCGTTTGCCCATTCTTGGACGATCTCTCTCGCTCTATCCGCCTCTCGGGTACGTACGACGATACCTGCGATAGACGTTGCGTTTAGCAAACTTAGTTTTTGCATTAAAGCGGCGGCTGAATTTTGTTGCGCCATGATGGCTCCTGTTTGTTAGCGGTGTGGATAGCTATTATATAGCGCATATTCCACGGCTAAGCAAACGTTTGCTAGGCAAAAAAATACCCCATCCTATTACAGACGGGGTAAGTTGAACATCGGGGAAAGTCGATGCGTTATGGCGTAACTTGGATAAGGTTACGTGCGCCTAGGACTGTGCTGTCCAGCGCTGTGTCGTTTAGCCATGTCGCGATTGTTGCGAGGTTGTTGGCCAGATTAGTCAAGGCTGTCGTTACATTGATGTTGCTTGGCGCATCACCCGTGTTCGTAACCGACGTAGCAACAGTTGGCTGGTCTACCATTATGAGACCTTCGTCAGCTTTGCCGCCCGTGTTATCCATCAACGTAGCGACGCCGATAGCGTTGGCGATAATGTTGATGCCACGCATGAGCGTTGCCATGTTATTGCTGGTTACAGCTAGTGCAGCATTTACTTCCGTACGACTTGCAGCGAGGGCGGTTGCCGCATCTGTTCCTGTAAGTGTCAGGTCCTGTGCAGCTACGGTCCCAGCGGTGTCTACTGTACCCGTAGCGTTAACTGTCAGTGCGTCGATACCCAACGGCGTGAACACATTGACGTTAAGATACGTCGCGAGGACTGCAATAGCGTCGTCGGTCTTGCCGATGGCAGTATTGAAGTCAGCCGTAGGTGGTAGGTCCGAAGCGCCAGCAGCGTGTGTGAACGGTTCGAAACGCGGGACTGCGACGACGGTAGCGGCGGGCGTACCACCTGAGCTGTCAGTGAGCGGGGTAATAGTGATTTCACCCAATGCAGTACGCATGGATGTCTGCGCCATAGCTGCGACGGTTGCGAGTAAGACGGCGTAGTCCATGCCTTTTGCGGTTTTTGATAGAGATAGTTTCATGCTGTGGCTCCTATTGATAGTATACAGCGGTCATAACGGGGTACACCCGAATATGTGAGTAACTATATATTATCTATAGGGAATTGCAATTACTTTATGGCGTTTACCTCTTTCTCGTATTTTTCTAGAATTACAACGAGGTCCTTATACCATTGCTCCTGTCTCTCTGTAGCTTTTACAAGGTTGTCTAATTGCTTACGCAGGACGCGGTATAGCACGACTAGATCAGTATGTTCCTTTGCTAAGAGGCGTACAGTGAATGTGGCTACCTCTTGGCCTTCCTTGGTAGAAAGGTCCGCCCCCGCCAGTGTTTCAACTGCTGTTGCTGTTAGGGCGTCGGGCCTGTCAGTTGGGTCTACGAGTTTTGGCGGAACCTCTTTAAGACTGCTATCTATTTGTGGCGGGTCTGGTGGTAAGATTAACGAGGGGTTCGGTATATGCTTTGGAAATAGACTGCTGCACCCCGTCAAGAAGGATAGTGTCAGTACAAGCACAAGGTGTCGGGTCGATAATGTCATTTAAGGCGTCTCCTAGTTGTTTGCGTAAGACGGTGCCACTTAGGGCGGTCCCGCGTTGTTGTTTGGCAAGCTCTGTTATGTCTCGCTGGGCTTGTGAGTTAGAGGCTAGCAAAACCTTGTTCATACGTTGGGTGAGGTCGGTTTGTTCGGCCAGCCTGTCGAAAGCTTGGCTTACTACCCGCTTCTCTTTGCCTTGGTGGTGTTTGTTTATAACCCATCCGCCCGCGCCTAAGCCTATTATAAACGTTGCGGTTCCTATGGATGCTAATCCTTTGGCTGTCCCTGCAAATCCTAGTAATCGTGTAATCATGTCGGGGGTCCTTACTGTGTACCCGTGCGCTCTAGCACATATACACGCATTAAAAAAGGGCCAGAGGCGTAAACCCCCGACCCTTTGCAAACGTTTGCGAAGATAGGCTACTCCTCTTCGTCGTCCTTGTCGCCTCTGTCAGCCACAGCTAGTTCGACTTCGGCAGCTACGATAGAAATTGCGTCTTCGCGTTCCTGTTGCGTTAGGTCATTCCATCCCTCTGCGGTAAGGCCAGAGCGGGAGAATGCGTCATTAACGACTTCGCCGAGTGTGACGACGGTGATTGCTCCGCCTACGTCAGACGGTGGCATATCCCAAGACGCAGGCTGTACGTCGGACCCTAGTAGGTCTGGCATCTCCTCTTTGTCCTCTTCGGATACCGAGCCATCGGGTTCGTCGTCACCGTCGTCGTTCGGGGCGATGGCCTCTTCGGTTTCCTCAGGGGCCTCGGCAGGCTCAATAGCATCGAAGCGAGCTACGAGGGATTGGCATTGCCCAAGCGTTTCGTCTGTGTCCCCGTTGAATAAGTCTCGTGCGTCGGCAGATACTGAAATCAGCTCTTCGTCGCCTGTGATGCGTCCGAAGCAAGTAAGCGCTGCCATAAGTACAGCGCCGTGTGTATTGAATTTCATGGTGGTCTCCATAGTTTAGTGAAAGGCTTTAAGACGTGTATATGTAGCAGTTGCAAACGTTTGCGCAAGTATTATTTTAAGACCTGCCAGCGTTGGGATAGGGGGTCTGCTATCGCCGTGAAGCTATTGCCGCCTATATGGTTATGATGGGCAGGCTCGGCTACATCATCAGAGAAAAACAATCGGCCTGATATTGCATTTACAACCAACCCTACGCGCTCTTTTCTACCTTCGTGACCATAGGTGCGCTTATACGTGGCGACTTGTACGCAAATGGGAGGTATGCCAAGGCTTATGAAGTGATGACGCTTTTCTACTGCTTGCATCTTATGGGGATTGGTTTCCCCCATATAATGCTCCCAGAATTCATCGGACGTGTAGTACGCCCCGCATCTTGTGTCTAGTGCAGTGTTCTGGTTGACGGTATCGCTTAGCCCCGTCAGGGACCGTATGAGATCATCGTCTACGTAGACGAGGCCGTTCTTATTCGTCGGGGGCATTTTTGGCTTTATCCTCGGCTTCTTTCATACGTAGCTGTTTCGCTTCGGCTTTGGCCTTTACTGAGAAGCGTAGGAAGTCGTCTATACGCTTATTGAGTTCTATTCTGGCTGGGGATTTAGGCGGCATACGCGCCACAAGGGCTTGGGCCTTAACGGCTAGCATATCCGTGCCGACTGCTAGCTGTAATAATTCTTGGTGTATTTTGTTGGTCATGGTGTTCGCAAACGTTTGCTAAGTGTTGTGGCCCGCCGTGAGGCGGACCTAAGTTGTGTGAATTAACGCTGTTGAGTTTGGCTACCGCCGCCGTCACTGCGAACGCCGCCAGCCGCGCCAGTACCCGTGGTTGACGAGTAGTCCTTGCTCTTGGCGCGAAGGCGAATGACTAACCCCGCTGCGGCTAATAATACCACGGCTAGGATTATATAAGGTGCTGCATTTTCCATAGTCTGTTCCTTGTTAAAGTAAAACGAGTTAAGCTAGTCTATTACGCTTTTTTGGAAGAGGACGGTGCCGCAGAGGATTGCTTATTCCCTACCTGTCCCTTTTTCTTCGCTTTGTCTTTGCGAAGCTGAGCACGGTAGGCGTCAACCTTCTCGTCCTCTTCCTCTTGTTCCGCTCGTTGAGCCACGGCTGCTTTGTCAGACTCGCGTTGCTCTGTCGTACGGAATACGATTTTTTCGAAATGCGTAAGCACTGTGATTGTGTTACCCACAACCGTTGTTTTATTGGCCCGTGCATCGTCATCGACGCCTAGCGCTTTTCTGAGAGCTTTAAGACCTTCGACGAGCGTAAGTTTTTCACCGTCGATGGATATGTGCACAGCTTCAAAACCCGCTTGTATTGCGGCCTCGATATCTATGATATTTTGTTCTTCTTCAATTTCTGCTTCGTTCATTATGAACTCCTATTGTTTGTGTTGGCGTGGCTATCTTTAGCATACCCTAAAACACATGTAAATTGTGTTTTAGGGTATGTGTGGTGTGTGTGGTGTGTGTGGTGTTAATTCATATCTACTACCCCGGCTCTGTTGTAACTATGCGTACTGATATATTGTCATTGCCGAACCCAGATGGTTTAGTACGGGACCCCGTAGCCTTAGCTTCATAATTATTAACTGCGTTAGTTAATATACTTTGGCTTTCTGATATAGATGCAGTCCAAGTCTCGGAAACAAAGTACGCGTCAAATTCATGGTCGAATTCGTGAATAACGGACGTAACGATGCCAGATATTGTTGCAGGCCCTATGTTGTCTACATCAGACCAAGTACCTCCAGCTATACGATACTCCCCATCAACGGTAGCCGACCCGGAACTGTACGTAGTAGTTCCTGAGGTCGCATTACCCGCCCCATATATGTAATACGATCGTCCAGCGGTAGCAGTAGTCGTAGCTGTGATTGTTTTAATATTACCATTAGACCCTATACCTGTATCAGTGACTGTGCCTTGGCTTGATATGGACTTGTTGGTATTAACGGCAGTCCCTCCGAGCTTTGCCCCAAATTGCCAAATCTCACCGTCAGCTGTGTTAACTTGGTTACCGTTCTGTCGCGTACAGTTATCGGGGGAGCCTACATTAGGTCCGTACCAATAAAGTAGATCACTACCGCTACCGAAGTTTACGCCTTGTACGAGCATCCAGTTGCCGTCGGAGCTGACATCAATAGTTGGTATATCTTTATAGATACCCATCCCTGTAGCCGTGAAGCCTTGTCCGTTCGCAGCTTTAAACCCTAGCTGGTCTGTTTCGAACAAGACGTAGTTGAATAAGGAGCCATCTGCCTTAGTTGCACCTATTGTCATGCTAGCCGTATTAGCATCCCCCGCGCTAGCAGACACGGTGATTACTGCCGCGTCTATCTTATTCTCTAAGTTAGTGACCGCTGTCTGTGTTATGGCGGCAGAGGCAAGGTTAGTCGTTACCTGTTGTTGCAAACTAGCTGCACTGGCCGTGTTTGTGGCCGTAACGCTATATAGGTTTTCAATGGTCGCAGAGTTACTACCGTCAGTCCATTCCCCTGCTTCCGTTTGCCCCGCCTTAGACACAGCTATCATCGGGCGAGATAGGAATAGGTAACTGTTTACTTGTCCTGCGTTTGTAGCAAACTTACGTAGATGCAGTCTACAGAATGCCGCACTAGCGGGCGCTTGGGCTGATACCCATATACGTTTCCAATCTTCCAGCTGTAAGCCGCCGCCAGCCTCCGACTTGTTTCGGCTTTGTGCGTCACTTGCAGGACGTACATAACCTAAGGAATTACCGTCTATGTCTAGCCACTGCATTCTTATTTCCGCGTCACAACGATGTGCACCGCTATCTATGGAACCTTCGTAGTAATTACCAGCCTCAACGGCAACCCTTTTAGATACCGCGTCATTAGAACCTACGCTATCGGTATTTAATTGCTGTATAGCGTAGGTTCTAAAGCCCTCAACAGCCCAGTTATTGACGCTGTTGCTTGACCACTCATAGTAAGCCGCCGTGGCTGTCGGCGTTACGAAGGGTCCCGCACTCCACGTATTCTCTAGTATACGGGCGTCTTCGAGAAGGTTCCTACCCACAGATGCGTTAATAGCCTCTAGTGCGGAAGCGGAGGCTTGTGTAGCAGACCCCGCCGCGTTGGTAGCAGACGCGGCACTCTGTGTAGCACTTACGCCCGCTTGGCTCGCGCTTGTGCTGGCGTTTGTTGCTTGCGTTGACGCGGCAGACGAGAACCCAGACGCAGCCGTTTCACTTGCTGCTGCCGCGCTCTCACTATCGGCAGCGTTGGTAGCAGCTGTGGCCGATTGCGTGGCGCTTACACTCGCTTGTCCTGCACTGGTACTAGCGTTGTTTGCTTGGGTAGACGACGTGTTTGCAAACGTTTGCGAAGACATGGCACTTACAGCGGCTGCACTTGCGGACGTAGCTGCCGCTGTTGCTTCTACCTCGGCATAAACCTCTTGTGTCACGTCTCTTATTTTTAAGGAATGTATTGTACCCTCTGTTGCGCTGTCGCCTGATCTCCAACCACCGCGTATTGATATTTTCTCCGCTAACGCACTATCATTATGTATGAACACACCAGAAGGTGCTGAGCTTAGCGCTGTTACGCGTTGGGTATACGTCCGTCTCCCCGTCCCTCTGTTGGCACCGTCCTGTAGTATCATCCACGGATTTGAGTCTACGGCTACGCCAGATGCGTCTAACGCGTAAACGGCTATTTGTATCCTGCATACAGTGCCGTTCGGGTCGGCAGTAATATCCACGTCTACCGTTACCTCGTAAATACGTTTAGCGTCGAAAATATGTTTCGGACCTACGGCATGACTAGAACCAACCACACTATAGCCGCCATCATTATCTAGCGCTACTGATAGGTCATTTTTATCCTCTGGTAACCCTGTCGAGTTAGCGCTCCATGTTTCAACATTAGGGTAATCAGACCACGTTATCGTGTTTACTGCATCAATTGTATCTCCGTATAGGTTGGCCGTTAATGCTTGGCTAGCCGCTGCGGACGTAGCTGAGCCAGCTGCGTTTGTCTCGCTAGTTGCTGCGTTACCTTCACTAACCGACGCGTTTCCAGCAGATGTGGACGCTGTGTTTGCACTGGTAGACGCTGCCGTTGCGCTGTTACCCGCATTGGCCGCTTGGGTTGCTGCACTAGACGCTGACGTAGACGCTGCGCTTGCGGAACCCGCAGCATTATCTCGCGCACTCTCCGCCGCTATGCGCTCTGTTGTTGCGATTGCCGCTTGGCTTGCTGCGTCTGTAGCCTCTGCTATTGCTGTAGTTGCAGAACTAGCCGCCGCCGTAGCCTCTAGTGCGGCCTGTATACTACCCGTCGCGGATGATGCGTTTGCGGATGCTTGTCTCCACCCGATAACAGAATACTCTCCTTGGGTAGTTGAATGGTTAGTTCGCAGGAAGAATGGTTTGTCTCCTATGACTGTAATAGGACCAGTTTCCTGCCCTGTTTGAGTGCCTGCTTGAGGTCCGTACTCTACGGCGAATGGCGTCTCAAAACTTGTTGTACTTGGGCTAGTGTGCTCAAACAATATACCCGTACTATTAGACACTATGATAGTGTTATCGGGTTCTGTTGTTACAATACGGTAATCGGACATATTGTGTGGCAGAACATAGGTATCACCTAATGCGTCTAGTGGTAGAGAGTTATTCATCCCTAACCCGTCTCCGTCACCAATGGCGGCATTATAAACACCAGAAGGCGCATAAGTGGTGCTTGTTAAGTTACCAGCCCCGTCCGATGCGTACAGCTCTATGGTGTCGTTGTAATCAAATGCGTATGTATTTGCTGAACCACCCCGAGCAAGTATAGCCCTTGGTTTAGCTGGTAGTAATAATTCCCTATCTGACCCATTACCATTAGAGGACACGCGCACGATAATAGGGCCAGATGATTTTATACGAGACACTAGGTCGTCGTTTCCATCAGAGAAGTCAACAACACTATCGTATATCTGCCCTGCTACTAACGCTATGGAGAAGCTTGGTGCGCCTGATACGTCTTGCTGACCTGAGCTATCTGTTAGGTTGTAGTGGAAGAAATCTACGGCACAGTCAGATAATGCCTTTACGGTAATACGACGATCATGGTTGGACCTGTTAGAGTACGATACAAACTTGGTTCCTGCGTGTACGGAAGATGGCGCGACCTCACCACTTGTGGATACTATAGCGCACGGACTATCAGTCTCTATAACGTCCCCAGAACTCAATTCAATATTCGTTGTAGTAGACGGCTGTAACGTAGTGTTAAGTACGTCGTTTACATATACTTTGTTATCCGCTGCTATCGTTGCGAAAGAGTACGTAGTCCCGTGTAGTATGTGACGTGTGTATACACCGCCTAAAGACATGTCACCCGAATTTAACGCGGAGTTTGTTGCAGCGTCGTTCTTCGCAGATACGGCTAAGCTGGCGTCTAGCGCGGCGGAGGTCGCAGACCCTGCGGCGTTTGTCTCACTCGTTGCGGCTGCGCCTTGTGATATATTGGCCGCTGCCTGTGAGGTCCCCGCTGCTAACTGGGAGGTCTCCGATGCGCTTGCGCTCTGTGCTGCGTCAGTAGCCTCGGAGGCTGCTGTGGATGCGGAGCTAGCTGCGGCTGTTGCGGATTGTCCTGCGTTGTTTTCGCTAGTCGCGGCGTTTGTTGCACTGGTAGCCGCTGCGGCTTGTGCGCTGTCTGCGTTGGTTTCACTTGCTGCCGCTTGTCCCGCGCTTGTGGTGGCTTGGCCCGCACTTGTGCTGGCGTTGTTCGCAAACGTTTGCGAAGAGCTTGCCGACTGGCCCGCAGCGGTAGCACTTGCTGCCGCGTTGGTAGCGGATATAGCTGCCGCTGCCGCTCCTGTGCTTGCTGCCACTTCGGACGTAACGTCGCTAATAGTGAACCTAGATACGAGAATGGTATCTCCCGTCTCCTTATGGTTGGAGTTAGTGAATATAAAAGGAAATACGAAAGGTGCGGAGGCCGTACTGCTAGATATAGCGATATCCGCATAAAATGTTTCCCATGTGTTAACAGCCGTGAACTCTTTAGTGGGTCCAACTGTGTTACTACCAAAGGACGACCCATCGGCGTCCACCGTACGCACTTGCGTAGAGAACACCCTAGGTGATGCGGGTTGATCTGTCCCCACATATTTAGCATCCCACTCTAGGCGGAATACTTGCCCGACGTATGGGCGAAGTCTACCTTTAGGCGCTACATGTTTATTACTATTTGTGGCCCCTATCTCTAAGACAGTCCCTTTGTCAAGGTCTGGTATTAAAGACATATCATCTGTGTCGCTTACCCCTGCTTGGGTTCCTGCAAGTCCAGACAGCGTATTTGTCCAGTAGTTGTCACCGTTTTCAAAAGTAGAAGGGAATAGCTGTATAGCTTCGTATAGGCTATCCAAGGCTGCTGTAACGGATATTCCCTCACTTACTAAGGCAGATGATGCAGACCCTGCGGCGTTTGTCTCACTTACGGCGGCGTCGTCACGAGCTACTACTGCCGCTGCCTGTGCTGTCTCGGCCTCTAGTTTTGCGGTATCAGCGGCTGTCGCGCTCTGTGATGCGTCAGTAGCTTCTGTCGCCGCTATAGACGCACTCGTCGCAGACGCGCTTGCTGAATTGCCAGAATTCGTAGCACTATTTGCAGAATTCGTAGCTTCTGACGCTGACGTAGCTGCGGAGCCTTCTGCGTTTGTCTCGGAACCTGCCGCGTTGGTAGCAGATATAGCTGCCGCTGCCTGTGCTGTCTCGGCCTCTAGTTTTGCAGTATCAGCGGCTGTCGCGCTCTGTGATGCGTCAGTAGCCTCGGATGCTGCTGTGGATGCGGAGCTAGCTGCGGCTGTTGCGGATTGTCCTGCGTTCGTAGCACTATTTGCAGAATTCGTAGCTTCTGACGCTGACGTAGCTGCGGAGCCTTCTGCGTTTGTCTCACTCTGTGTTGCATTAGTTTCGGATACGGTAGCGGCGGCTTGTGCTGTTTCCGCTGCTAACTTAGCCGTAGTCGCTGCTATAGAGAATTGTTCGCTTTCATCTGCGGACGCGGCAGCGAATGTACCCTCTTCTGCTGTGGCGGCGGCGGTGGCTGCTAGTCGAGCGCCCACATCCAAGTAGCTTCCTTTTACGTATAACTTGACGCTATGTAGATTTACAGAATTGCCTAGCCCGTCGGCGTCGCCGATTATACCTATAAAGTCCCCTAATATTGTATTAGTAGAGCCAACGGCGTAATCAAGCGCAATCTCCGTTATCCCTGTTGCGGATATAGGATGTACCCGCCATGCGGTATTGCCTACGGAATGCGTAGAATAGGCTACACCTACATTAGTTGACGCATTGCTGCTAGGTGCTTCAAAAGAGAATACAATCTGTATATCCTCGCCCGTTATCTCTGTTTCTATATCTGTAGGCAGTTCATAGTAGACCCCGCCTGTATTACCCGCAGCGGAATTGCTTTGCGTAGTACCCAAAGTGGATGTGAATTGTATTACATCGCCTATGATTTGGTGCGTGTGTGTACCGTCTGCGGGTGGGACCCAACGATCTGTACTAGACGTTACCCTGTGAAGCTCTGTGTATTTGTCAGAAGCTTCTAAATCTGTTTGTACCGCATCTGCGGCTATACGAGAAGTCTCCGATGCACCCGCACTCGTTGACGAGCTGTTAGAGAACGCCTCGGCTGCGGCCTCGGCTGCGGCAGCGGAAGTCTCTAGTGCCTGTACGTTACCTAGTATGGTATCCGCTTGGTTCTTAGCTGCTACCGCTGCGACCTCCGCCGCCGCCGTTGCCGCCTCACTAAGTTGTGCTGCATCACGAGCTGTGTAGGTTGCACCCTCGGCTATTTCTACGTCATCCAGTATATCAGATGCTTGGTCTCGTGCGGCTTCCGTAATAGTCTGGGCCAGTTGCGAGTTATCCCTAGCCGTCTCACTGGCGTCTCTCGCGGCTTCGGCTGCTGCTGTGGATGCGGCTGCACTTTGGCTGTCACCATAGGCCTCTTCTAGGTCGTCTAGCTGGGCTTGCGCTGCCGCTATTTCTCCTTCGATGATCGAGAATTCTACGGGCATGTCGTCAAGGGACACTGCCGTTGTGGTTACTACGCCCTCTGCACTGTATACAAGGCCGTCCTTACCGAAACTATCGTATGCTGCGTAGCGGTAATAGACGGGGGTTCCGCTAGGTGCTGGCCAGCTTGGGTCTCCCGACCCCTCATAGACTATGCTACCTTCGTTAACCGTGAAGTCTTGTGACGTGGATGCGTGAACTCTAAGACCAGAGAAGTCAGGGTGCAGTGGCCTAGGATAAGTCAGTGTCACTCGTCCGTTCTGACCCTCTGCGGTAACCGTAGGGTTATTTGCTTGTGGGTTCGCAAACGTTTGCGAAAGGTAGGTGGAAGTGTTGTCGTTCACATCAACGAAGGCTACGCGAATTTGGAAAGACCGTACGGCACTGCCGTTATCCGCTTCGTTCATAGCGTAGGTGTAGTTGAAGTGTGTGTCCTTGGTTGTCTCACTGCGTAGAAGCTTTGTCCCCTCAGCATTGTAAACGTCTATGAGGAAGTGTTTAAAGAATGGGTCTTTACCATCCGTAACGTCTGTCGCATCGGATACGATACTCTCGGAATTCCACGATACGGTGCAATCAGCTCCTTCGAATAATGTGTTACCAAGCTCCGATAATAGGTTGCTGATAGGGGCCTGCGTAGACGCGTCTGCATTACCGAAGTTCCCGTCAATGGCCGTACGAGGGGACATGATACCGAACATGTTAACGGCACGTACAACGAAGCGATACTCGCCCGCGATGATGTCCGTCAATTCAATATTTGTAGTTTGCACCTCTGGCAATTGTATCCAGTTGTTGTTTTCGTACTGGTAGGAGACAACGTAGCCGCGCACTTGCTCGGCGTCTGGTTGAACCCAATCAAGCTCGGCGTACATACGCACTCTGCCGTCTTGCAAGCGAGAGCGGAAAGATAGGTCTAGTCCTGTTACTGCGCCAATGGCCGTAGGGTTGGCGAGGCTGGAATAGCTGTTATCCCCCGCTTCAATGTCAAGGAAGTTGTCAACTATATTGAACTTCTCTTCCGCGTACTGAGAGGCTACGATTTTATACTCGTTAGGTTCCTCTTCTTCTATGTCCATAATACGGAACGGCTTAGGCTCTATGTCGTCGTTATACATAACCCATATAGAGCTTAGTGCGTCGGGCAGTAAGTCCGCGTCTGGTATTGGCGTTACCAAGGTGACTATGTTCGTACTCTCGTTGTCACTCGTGATAGCGGATACGTGAGGCGTCCCATCGGCTAGATGGAATGTGATGAAGCAATTCTTCGTAGGGGCTACGACGATATGTCTATCTAGCGATAGTGTGGTTAGGGTTGCGCCAATGTTTCGGCCCCCGACCTCGGCAGTTGATTGGCTTGGGTCACTTACGAGAATGACATCTCCGGGCAATAGGTCTGCGCTATCTTGTCCGACCTTGAATTGTACGATCTCGCTTTCAAGCTCTTCTGTCGCCAAGACGTAACGGCCCTGTCTGTGGGCTTGCCCTCGTGACGTTGTACCGAAGGCTGTAAGGTCTAGCGCACGGTATCCGTATTTCAAGATAGCTGCTCGGTTCTCGACCACTTCTATGTCGCTCTCGTAGTCTATCTCAGGGTTTACCCATTGTACTTGCGCTACGGTGTGGCGTGCTGCACGGGCGGTGCCTGAGTAGTTGAAGTCTCCTATGACATTGGTCTGGTTGAATAGTTTTTCGGGAGCCGCTGGCTTGTCTTGTGATAGGCGTATAAGACCTGTCGAGAAGTAGGCCGCGGAACGCATCATAGACGCGATGGATTGGATGACTTTGTAAGCATCTTCCCGCGTCTGTACTGTGCCGTTAAAGGTGAAGCGTGGCTCTGTGCCGCCTAGTCCATCGCTTACAAGCTCGTCTGAGTATTGAGCAACCTCGTAGAAACCCCATTTGTCTATGTAGGCAGCGGGTAGCCTCGCACCATGCTTCCTACTGGTTAGCATATCCCATAGGACCCACGCAGGGTTGTTACAGTAACCGAAGGTAAATGTACCATCCCATAGCCCTGTGTAGGTTCGGGTGTCTGGGTCGTAGTTGGACGGGTAATTTACAAGAAGACCGTATATTTCAACAGCCCGTGATGGCGGGGATGACCCGAATAGTTCGGCGTCTACTTCTGTCGCGAGGATTACACTATCTTGGTAGGCAATCTTATGCGATATGATTTCAGAATAACGAGTAAAGAATGTAGAATTCTGCAAGGTACTAGACGAACTGTCAGCTGTAATACGCTCCATCTTGATATCCCAAGGCCCTTCCCCCTCCAACGGAATTCTGTAGGCACGCTCATATGTGGATGTCGTCTTACCCTGTATAATGTCCCTAACTTTACGGACGTACACACTACCAGAAGCATCTGCGTCTGATTTTACGTATACAGCAACGTCTACACGAGACCCGTTAAGGTCACCTGTTTTACTATCAAGCTTTGTGAGGTTAGGTACGGATACCGTGACAACTGTCGTATCTACGTCTGGGTTTGTTATACGACGTATGACAGATGTGCTTCTATCCACCTCTGTAGATACGGATATGGTCGTGGTTATATCTGTGAAGCCCTCTAAGGCCTCTTGGTCAGGGGAACCATTGAGGAACGCGTAGGATATGCCGTCAAAGTTTAATCCACCATCTGCGTTAGCATAAGGCACTTTGTTGAAGAATAGGGATTTGTCCCCATCTACGAGGCCTTTAATAGGTCCCTCGGCGATTATCTCTAATATACGAGCAACACTTTTGGCTTTGAGGCTGTTAGGTGCTTCTGTAGGAGAACTGGAACCCCCCGACTTGCCGCCGCCTGCACCGCTAGCTATAAATGAGCCATTCTCGTCTATACGTTTAGCCATATCAATAGTCTCTTAAATAAGTTGTGCAGTGCTAGGCCAGTTAGGGAACTGGGCACTCTGTAGTGCGTAAGCGTCATACCCGTTTGAGTATGCGGTGTTGTCGTCGTAAGCAACCCACGTAGGTCCCAGCAACCTATCCAACCCCCCACCAAATACACCGCCTGTATTTCTGTATTGCCAGTACCCCGCCTGTATGGATTGTGTTTCCATCTCTGCGGATACTGTAATAGTCCCCATACGGAATTTGCCGTAAACGGGTGGGATTACGTGGCCTTGCTCTGACAGATTAACAGGACCAGTGAACGTGAAGTTAGATGGGGTACTCTCGCTATCGTTGGGGTCGGGGGCCTGTGGTGTCGGGGCGATCAACATGGCAAGACCGCCCAAAGCTAGGCCTACGCCAATAAGACCAATTGTACCATAGGTTACACCGATGGCCCCGATACCTGCGATACCTGCGCCAGATGCCCACGCCGCCGCTAGGCCTGAGCCTACTCCCGGAATTAGGAAGGATGCGCCGACGATAACCAGACCGACAAGCAGCTTGTTTAGGCCCGCATTGCCACTTCCCGCAACGTGAGGTACTATGTGGATATCCTGCCCATTAAAGGCCATGCCTAGTTCGTCTTCCGTAAGGTGGTTGCTGTCGTTTATATCAGTCTCTAAAGACCCGAGTATGACGCGGTATTCCCCGTCCTTTAACGCGTCTAGGAAGCCAGATATTTGAACGCCGATAGCGCGGACGGCTTCGCCCACGCTGTTTATGGATAGCTCAAAGCCTGTGCCGAATTGTGACAGGTAGCCGTGTAGATGTATCGTATTCATTTTATGTACCTATAGAATTTGAGGCCTGCATTACGGTAGTGGCCTATTCCCGTATCGCCAGAAAGTCGTCCCGCCCTATGGTGGTAACCCCTGTTATCGTGAAGTAGAACACCTGCATGGTTATATTTGGTCGTCCCTAGCTTTACCATAAACACGTCATCTTTCAATGGGGTTTCCGTATTTAAGTCAACTTCGCGGAAACCCCACTTTTTATAGTTCTCCATATAGAGGTCATCGGGTAGGTCCCACCAATCGTTATGGCGTGGTGCAGGCTCCAAATAAATGTGTAGGACCTGCCAGTAATAAGCGCGTATCGCTTCATAGCAATCGGTGACCGCATGTCGGAACGGACGCCCGTATAAAGGTAGCTCTAACGCGGTTTTCTCGCCCCATACGAAGTGATCTATGGTTCCATTGGCTGTACGCCCCATGATTACCCAAGGTATGCCCGTAGCTACTTGGTTCTGCTGATCTCTTAAGCTGGGATATAGCTTGCCGTTTACATGCGTATGTACGAGGGCTTCCGCTTTCTTAGAGTATACCCACTCCGCAGCATCGGCTTCTGAGAATTCGAAGTTGTCTAGGGACTTGGGTTGCTCGTTCCCGCTCTCGTCAAGTATTGGATTTCCGTCGTCGTCTCTAAGGATTTCAGTTTCGCAAACGTTTGCAATGCGAATGTACTCACCCTCGTAGATTACGCCACAGACTTCTCGGTTCTCGTTCTCTTGGTAGTGATCGAGTATATCGAGATATAGTTTACCTTTGATCTCCATTATATTCTCCTATTCCTTACGCCGGGACATGCCCATGTTGGTAACGTTTCCTTAGGGAAGCGCAATCTACAAGATGAAAAGTCTTTGCCGCATGCGTCTTCGGCTGGGTTGGCGGTAGGTGTACCATCTCGTTTAAAGTAGTTCGCCCCCGCGTATGGGCATTCTGCCGCCGTGTATAAGAATACGCCAGCTTCCGCGTTCCAGAACCTATACTCACGCTCACATATGTTTTTGAATACACGACGGCGGGGCAGCTTGGTTTCGCTAAGGTCTAAGAACGCGGATAGCTTGAACTCCACTACGAGCTTATTGTGGTTTAGCTTTTGCTCTACCCAGTATATCTCAGGCAAGTGACTTGCGGGTGTAGCTGCGTTGGCTCCTCCGTCTAGGTACTTTGCTAGCGTTATAGTCCGTGTAAGCTGTGCGCCTATGAGGCCTTCGTAAGCTGATAGTAGACCAGCTGCAAGTCCCCCGACGTTACCGACACTGAGTGTGGGTTCCGCAAAGTCTTCGCCCTTGGTTTTCTTAAACCCAGACGCTTTCAAGGATGCGTTTGTGTAGACCTGCCCCTTGAATGATACGGCTGCGCTCCCAAAGTTGGACGGTGTGAAGTACAAAACCTCGTTAAAGCCTATGTAGGTTAAGTCTAGCGCATATAGCTCTACACGCACGCCACTGTGTAGTGACTGTACGTCTCTTTCAAATTCGTTAGCCATTAGCGATTTCCTCAAACTTAGCCGTTATGTCAACGAATACCCCGTCATGCCGCTTGTGGCTCCACGAGGGTATTATGTATCGCCGCTGCGTACTTTGTCCGTCCCGCGTATAGAGCACTGGCTTGTATCCCGCACGTTCTACCAAAACGTTCAAGATAGGTTCGCCTTCTGTGGTGTACGTTAGGTTTTTCCAAGACAACGTGAAGGTTTCCAAGTCGTTGTTGATACCATCCCCCGTATGGGACGCATAGCCGTCATTAAACTTGTTGACGAGAACCCTTGGCTTATTAGCTACTGTATAGTTTTCGTCAGGCTTAATAGCAGGTGATAATGTGATGGGTAACTCAGGCATGTCTAGTTCCTAATCCTACTCGTTGCTGCATCGCCCCGCTTAGCGGACTTCTGCATGGATGCTTGTTCACGGGCTTTCATCATCTCGCTTACTTGCTTGGCGATTACTTTACCCTGCTCGTTATCTTGCTCTTCGTTTCCACCACTACTTTCTACATTCACCACAATAGCGCCGTGATTTACTACCATCCCTTGGTTAGTCGCGGTTCTGTGGTCGTCGGCAAGTATGACGCCAAGACGTCCTTGGCTATCCCGCCCCATAGGCATGATGGCTTCCTGTGCTACCTCCGCTGCCGAACCCCGTCCGCCGTATCCCATATTGAATTCCGTGTAGTCTTTTATAATTTGTCCGTTGGGGTCGAACATATTACCTTTAGCACTAGGTGTGGGCGACCCTGTAGCGCCTAGGGAGCCTAGTATACCAGTAGCTTGTGCTACCCCACTAGCTGCCTGTGCGCCAGCGCCCGATATACCTGATACCACATTCAATCCCGGTATAAATGACATGATAGCCTTTAATACAAGTGCCTGTATTATGTTCTGTAGTATCATCTGTGCAAACCCACGAAGCATACCAGCCATGGCACCTGCGAAGTCATCCTCCATACCTAGCAACGTATTAGACATGATAGAAGAGAATTCTGTCACGCCAGTTTGCATGAGTTGCATACCTAATGTAAAACGAGTAGGTAAGTCTATCGACAATTGTCGTGCAGCAGCGGCCATACCATCCACGATAGTTCCCGTATTCCTATTCTGGCTTATAAATAAATCTACTTGTGCTTGCTGCGCTTGTAGCGAGGCAGCTGACCTACCCTCAGCACTATCGTAGTACCGTAGCTCAGCTTCCTCTTGTTGCAACGTAAGCTCTAGCAAGTATTCCTTTTGCTCTATGAGAAGGGCCGTTGTATCCACGTCTCCTGAGGCGCGAAGTAAGAGTTCGTCATACGCGGCAGTAATGGAGGTGATCTCATTAGAGGTATCGGCTATGATAGACGTTTGTCGCTCATTGATTATTAGGTCTGTTAGGTTCCCCTGCCCCGTAAGCTCCGCAATAGACGCCTGCAACGCCGCCTTACTGGCTACTGCTTCGTCAGTGTTTAAGCGTATCTCGGCTTCGAAGTCTGAAATCGCTTTACGGCGCTCCTGAGATAAGGCCATTATTACGTTGTTTGTCTTTTGACCTTCGGCTTGTGCTTGTGTCGCAAGGTTGTCCAATAGTTGCCGCGCTTGCTCAATGCGTTGCTGGTAGTCAGGCGTATCATCAGGCAACGTAGCCGTGAGTAGTGCTAGCGCCTTTGATATATAGATATCCTTATTGTCTACCAAGTCCCCTAGGCTAAGTCCGTCTAGGTCCCGTCCAGAGAACGCAGCGCGTAAAGCCTCGTTTATGCTTTCGTCCGTTCCCTGTACGACATGCGTTACGAATAGGCCCTCGTATTGCGTGCGCAAAGCTTCATTGCGAGAACGTAGGGCGAACTCCGCCTCGCTAATAGCCGCTGTCTGGTCGGCACCAACCCCTAGAGTACCCACTGCGTTAGCTAGCGCGTCGGCCCCTTCTGCTTGTAGCTTCTCTA
Source organism: Rickettsiales bacterium (assembly GCA_023301245.1). Classification (GTDB taxonomy): domain Bacteria; phylum Pseudomonadota; class Alphaproteobacteria; order Rickettsiales; family JALZUV01; genus JALZUV01. Next base: position 27,888 of record JALZUV010000044.1, on the reverse strand, counting down.
GGTTTAGAGCGAGTTGTGTCTCGAACGGGAAGCGCAGGGCGAAGGTTGCCTGTTTGGCTTTTCTTGCCGCCACTAGCTGTGTCTCGTTTACCTCTTGTGTGAACCTAGCACCAATGACGTTTAGGCCGTCTGTATAACGGTCTATCAGTTGTGACGCGGCAGCTATGTTACCCTCTCCCCCCGTACCCCCGTCAGCAAACATGGCAGCGGATAGCTGGTCTAGTATGGCTTGCTTAAAGGCTGTGGCACCGTTGGCTAACTCTACGTTACCTGATTGTGTGGCAATCGTTCCCGTTTTAAAGGCGTCTACGATTGTTTTGCTTATGTCTGTGTTACCGTCAAGTAGTCGGGAGGCTTCGAAAGCTTTCACTACATCGGCGGAGAAGTTCTCTTTATCGTTTACGAGGGCTTGCCTAAGGATGGCTATGTCTGCGGCGAGTATATCGTCAGGGTTTGTGGATACGTCCGCCATGGCCTGTACGAGTTCTAGCTGTTGCTTACGCAAGGCTTTGTCGAACGTACTTAGGAAGCCGTCAATAAGGGGTGTATTGAATTTAGCCTTTTCCTCTATGTCGGGTAGGTCGTCCGCTGTTATACCGAAACTAGAATTGTTTAGTAGTATATCGAATACACGCCCCGCCTCACTTGCAGCGGTTACGTCCTCCGTTAGCAAACGTTTGCTAAGCTCGTCTTCATAATTTGCATTTAGGCGCACAATGACGTCATAGCTTTCGAGTACGGCATCGCTATTCTGTGCGTTGGCTTCTATATATGTACGAACCTCCTGTACGAAGAGGTTGGTCATAGTTTTTACCCGCGCCTCTTCACGCTCAATTACAGCCGTTACATCACTGATACGCTGGTTAACGTCTTCGGCGTTTCGTTTGAATAGCTCTTCTCCGTTGTCCAGAGTAGTTATGCTTTTGATGATCTCTTGGAACCCTTTTCCGCCCTCGGCTGTACGAGCTTGGCGGCGTAAGTCATTCAAAAGGTTTTCATCGGTGATATCTAATAGGCCCGTTAACGACGCCTGTATAGCTTCCTGCATTTGTTTCTTGTACCCGTCAGGGACGGTGCTGTTTTCGATGGCTTGTAAGGTTATGGCTAGGTTCCTGTTAATCGTCCCCTCCATCGAGTCTACGCTACTGTTACCGAACTCTAATAGGAATTGGTCTAACGCAGCATTAACACCCTCGTCTCTCTGCAAGTTTGTGAAGCCGTTATCACTACCTACGTTGAATTGCTCGAACGCATTAAGCAATTCATTTGTTAGGGTCTCTGTGTACGCCTCGGCTGCTGTTACGGCACTGTCTGCGGATACTCGAAGGTCTTCCAGCTCTGCCTTAGTATCTTGGAGGGCCGCTTTCTGTAACTTAATCTCTTCTTGGTAAAGGCGGATAGAGTTGGTAGCGCCTACGCCTGTCTCTTCGTCGATGGTCGTTTGTTGCGCAAGCTGTTTGAACCTACGTGACACATCGTCGGCGTTTACTTCGTCGAAACCTAAGTCCCCTATTATGTTTTCTAGCTGAGCATCCTGTGAGGACCTGCGCAAGTCGAGCAAGGCTTTACCTACAAGACCCAACGCTACCACGACGCCAACGGGGCCTAACATAGAAGAGGCCAACGTACCCATGCCCGCAGCTAGTGTACCTATGCCGCGTGAAGCTACTAATGCAGAGCGTCCTAGGTTACGTGTATTATTGGTTGCTAGTGACACACTCGTCGCACCTGCGGATACGGAAGCGAAGCCCGCACTTACGTTGGTTAGCCAAGGGACCATGCTTGTAAGGGTCTTCGTCATTAGTACGAGACCGCCAACGGCTAACGCTACCTGAGCTGTCATAATCTTAGAGCTATCAGAGCTGCCTTGGAACGCCTGAGATATGTCTATGAATAACTCCAAGGCTTCCGTAACGACGGGGGCTAGTAATCCGCCCATCCCTATTCGTAAATCGTTAAAACTGGATGTAGCGATTTTTATTGTGCCGTCGAGGGTCGAGAGTTGCTTTTGTGCTAACAAGTAGGCCGTCGCGGTGCCTGTTACGGCATCTGTTAGGTTGTTTAGCTTGTTACCCCCCGCCGCTAGCTCTTCCGTGGCCGCTATGAGCGCGTTAGCGCCCGATAAGGCCTCTGTACCGAATAACAAGGATAGGTCTTGGTCTGATATGTTTTTGCTACCGAGTTGTTCTAGTATATCGAATAGTCCATTGAACTTACCCGTAGCGTCGGTGACCTCAATACCTAAGGCTTCTATGAGTTCCGCAGCTTGTCCAGTTGGGGCCTGCAATCGTACTATGACGTTACGAAGGGCTGTACCCGCTTGCTCACCACGTAGACCGATATCGAATAGCGTACCTAACGCGGCGGATGTTTGCTCAAAGGTCAACCCCGCTTGGCTGGCAATGGGACCTACTTGACGGAACGCGAAGCCTAGCTTCTGTATGGTCGCTTGTGACTTTGTGATGGTTGCGGCCAGTGTATTTGAGATACGTGAGGCGTCTTGTGCTTCTAGTCCGAAGGCTCGGATGTTGGACGCCACGATATCTGAGGTCTCCCCGATATTGGATAGGGTCGCCTGTGCTAGTAGCAACACGCCGTTAGCGGAGGCCAAACTCTCCTCTACGCTGAAACCTGCTGACGCTAGGAAGTAGAATGAGTTAGCGGCCTCTGCGGCTGAAAAGGTAGACGCAAGAGCAAAGCTGCGCGCCACTTTCTCCATTTGTAGGAATTGCTCTACGGTGCCGCCCGCTACAGAGTTGGTCAGTACGAGCTGTTGCTCTAGCAAACGGAATACGTTTACTGTCCCTTTGATTTGCTGCACCGCTTGATGGATGCCTGCGAACTCTAAGCCGATGCCCCGTAGGTCATTTCGTATGGCTGCGAATTGTGGGCCTGCCGCGCCGCCTGAACCTGATGACATAATATTATCGCCTTTTTAGTAAATTCGTTTGTCCCTTATTGGGGTTGGCCTTTTTACGTTTACGCTCTTCATCCAGTTCTTGGTCAGATAAAGCGGTTACGGCCTTTACTAGGTCTAGCAACTCTACGTACCTATTGTTTTGCTGGTAGAGGCCCCCCTCACTAGGGAGGTATCCATCCTCATAGGTTTGTTTTAGCTCCCATATAACCGCTACCTCGAAGGGGTCCTCATGGATGAAACGACGAGGGCAGCGGTTTTGTGGCTCTTTCGTTAATGGGTCTACCCAGTATCCTTTTGGTTTTCCGTCGGCGTCTCGTCCGTCGTATCCGATGGCTGGCTTACTGCATCCCCTGACTGATTTTTGCTGGTCATTGCACTTGCTGCATTGGATGTCTCTGTGCCTGTGAGCAGCGTAAACAGACCATCGGACTTTTTTCTTTCGTCATCCGTTAGTGAGCTGCGTTTTAAGATTTCGGAACCGATCTCATTGATTACCGACATAGGGAACTTGTCAACGTAAGCAATCGCTGCGACCTTTGTCGCTTTGCCAATGCCCATGACAATGTTCTCTGATTGAAAGACTTGCTCCACGTCGTTTTCGTCAGGGAAGTTTTGAACGTTGCGAAGGCCACGTCTAAATGCCTTCCATGCTTTACGAGAATTCTTGGCATGGTACGTGGTTTCAATACCATTGTTCATGCGTTGTGTTGCGGATTGGCTGTCGTCTGAAAGCTCTGCGCAGACTTCCTTAGGTAGGTAGCCGCATGTGAAGATTGTCGCGCCTTTCTCTTTGGCGATGGCAATGTCTTCGTCGTATGCTGGGTCGGACTTGGAGGCTAGCTCGAATGTAGCTGCCATGTTTAGGGCTGTTAATGCCATTGCTGATGCTCCTTAAGCTTCTGCTATGTGCTTCGCAAACGTTTGCGAGTTAGGTTTCCTTGGTTGCTTGCCACGGGTCTACCCGTAACGCTGGGTCGTCTTCTACAAGTTTATCGGCTGCGCGTCTAGTTAATTTTACGCCTACGATAACGACTGTCTCTTCCCCACTTTCATTAGAAAACCCCGTGGGCAAAACCACGAGGTAAACTTTACGTTTTTGTGTGCGTTTTGGGGGTCCATTAGGAACGTGAATTACCATATGGACCCCCTCCCCCCTGCGGAGACTTATGCAGCTACGATACGTAGTTCATCGTTACCTGCGGGCGATGCACCTGCCAAACGTAGGCTAAGTTCGTACGTACGGTCACCGTCTCGGTCACCATAAGGCGCTGCACTGATCTGCGCGGCTGGTGCCTCAAACTGGATGATGTTGCCCGCTTGCGTACCTACACGAGCTTCGAAGTACAAGCTACGCCCTTCGGACGCGCTACGCCATACAGCGAACTCGGACGGTAGAACCGCCTCAGGGTTAACGCCACCCGTAGGTGCACGGGACGTAATACGGACGCCTTCGAAACCATCCTTCGCATTGATACATGTACGCGGTGTGACCGTGTTGGATATATCAAAGGAAAAGGACTGAGCACACGCAGAGTAATTGCCTAGAGCGAATTGCGCTAGTTCTACCTGTTGTGGCTCTGACGCTTCAAGCACGAGTTCTGCCGATGGCAAGGCCTTGTCGATTGGGTCGTAGTATTGTCCTGTGAAGGTAAATGACGCTGTAGCAAAGTTACCGCTTTCCGCGCTGACGGAGAACGTACCACGGCACCCTGTGATTTTGTGCATAAGCCCATCGTAGAATACGTAGAACGTCATGCTCTCAAAACCATCGGACACAGGGTCGTAATGCCAGCCAGTACGAAGCACGTCGACCTCAAATCGGTCTGCTACGTCAGGCGAACCTGTTTCCGTCACAGTCACTTGCGCGCCAGAGGCACCTAAGGTGATTTGGTTTGTGTCTATAGTCTGTGCGCCAGCCGCTGCGGATAACGTTACAGCTATAACACCTGCGGTAGAGTTTGCGGTAAGGCGCGCGTCAGCACTTAGCTTGTCTGCGATAGCCGTAGCTATAGCCGTTGGCGTTGTATTGCCCTCCGTCACATTTACCTGAAATAGGATACCACCCACAGTAACGAATACTGCGTCGTCAGCTACGAAAGGCCCGACTAGAGTATAAGTAGGCTCACCTGCCGTTACAGCTACGGAGGCTGTACCAGAGGCTGACGTAACAGATACTGCATGAACTAAGTTACGCAAGACTGTCGTATCGTTACCTGTGGTCGTGACTACCGCTTCCGTGGCCGACACATACTCAAGAACATACGGGTAGTAATTGCCTGTGGGTGCTGTGTCCTTAGCCAAAGACAAGGTTGCAGAGCTTGTATTCGCTGGGTTACGCGTAGCACTTCCGATCTGTGTGTCGGAGCCTGCGGCAACCCATGTCTGGCTCATACCGCAAGCGCGGAATAGACGGCCAAGGCGCGGGGCGACTGCGATGTTACCAGATGCTTTAACCTCATGCGTGAACGACAACCCTACCAGTTTACGACCAATCTTAATAGCGTCGTTAGATAGTGACGGCGTGTAGTTGTTCCGCTCTAGGACGTTGGCGTCCATAGTGACTGCAACCTCTGACGCTAAGAATGCGTCGAGGGCCGCTGACGGTTGCGGGTCTTCGTTGAATGTGCTTTCGATTTTACCAAAAAGCACCGTACGTTCTGTCAAGATAGACATAATCGTGTTTCCTTTGTTGTTGTGGTATTAGGCCTTAACCCGATCACCGTTTGAGTTGATTACGTAGCTGCCCCCGACGCCCCTAGGTACGGGCTTGGGTTTTGGTGCTTCTGTAGGCTTACTTGTTTTATCGACTGTGGTCTTCGTGCCAGATGTGTCGATATTTGCTGGCTTAGTTACGGTCTCGGCAGTATCACTTATGCCGCCCCGCTTACGAATTTTGGTTTTGGTCTTATCAGTCATGTCATTGTCTCCTAGTCGCTGAATGGGTTTCCGTTAATGTGGCGATATCTTACGTCCAAAAATAGTTCACCACGCGGCGTTGGGTCCGTGGGTCCACTTATTTCTGGGCTGTTACCAGCGTCTTGTACGTCGATGGTTAGTCCCCCCAACGTATGATCTTTGACGCATACCTCTATTACACGTCCTAGATAGTAGTTGAAAAATTCGTAACTATCAACACCTTTTGGTACATGAAGCATAAATCCGATATACAACCTTAAAACCTTTTCTATCTTAGGGTATAGAAGGTCCGATTTTTCCTCGGTTCCTTGGTCTACTGCGCAGCAGGGGGTTTGGGTCTCGCCGAATAATTCGTTTACATCTCCGTACCCCGTGAACTCAAACAAGGGCCGCGCCGCCTCGTCTCCCGTCGTTACGTCTGGGTTGTGCTCCGCCGCTTTTAGTGCGTCATGTATAGCTTCTACTATGCGCTGGCGTTTGGTTTTCTTTTCCAGTAAGGGGACTATTGATTTTACCATTAGGTTATCCTCCTAGATGTCTTGCCCCAGAAGTCCATGACGCCTGAGTTAGCCGCAACTCGGATATATGTATTCATCATCTCCGTAAACAATCTACCTTCGTTTTGGAAAGCGATCTTACGCAAGCCTAGTCGGGCGGGTATGTCTATCTTGGCTACGAGGGCGTATATGATTTTCAAGCCGCCGTCCGTCTTGCTCTTATAGGCAAGGAATTTCTTACCCGTCTTCGGGGATACCCAGACGAAGCTGCCATATCGTTTCCATGCAGATGCTTTGCGGAACTTAGGTGTGCCGTCTGCGCGCAGACCATCGAATATAGGTATGGTGAAGAACTTGGACCGCTTGGGGGTAACGTTGTCCTTACCATACTCCATTGCGTATAGGTATGGCTTTACTCTCGTTGTTACGCGTAGGGTCCGTAGGCTGCGCTTACCTACCGCTCGGATGCCCCTGCGTAACTGGTTGTGTATCGTGTTGTTCGCGTCGTCTACGGAGGTAGAAGCCATGGTATCGTTTATAACCCCCGTCATCCACTCTACGAAGATTTCCGCTATACGTGCCGTTAGCGTAGGCTCAACCTTGGCAATGTTGCCAACGAGGCTGGGACGTATAGCCGACCTGAATTGCTTAGCGTCAACGCCGTATAAGACTACAGACATATTAGTTACCCACCATTATCTTGCGCAATGTAGCCATAGTTGCTTTGATAGCAGGTTGCAGGGTGCCTATAGTCAGCATGTGTGTTGCGATTTTCTCAGCGCCTTGGAGTTTTTCGTTCTGCCCAAGTGTACCCTCCACAAGAGCTTCGTAGATATAGACGGCTTGGCTTATGGCTGCGAGGCGTATCCACTTAGGTACGTCTAGTACGCCCGTGCCTTCGTTCGTATCCTCGTCTATTATCTCCCCATAACCCGAGGTGTAGGTGACCATAACTGTACGTCCCCCTCGTCTAGTCCCGATGAATAGTTCTAGCTTGCCTGAATTTACATCCACATGCCAGTTATTGTGGCTTAGAGGGTCTACGCCGTCGAAGTTGCCCGTGCCTGAGTATGTGACGGTAAAAGGTTGTGTGAGGTCAATTGGCGTACCCTTTAACCATACGTTTGATGGAGAGTTGTTGTTGCTAGTGACAGTCCCCGCGAATTCTGTGTGAACCTGATAAGACAGGCTACGGCGGATGTAGTTGTTAATCATCTGCGTAGCTGTGATTTGTGCCATCTCATAGAACGCGTCGTATCTGCTAGCCGATTGGGTGAGTGCTCGGATGTCGTCTATCGTGCAGAGCTGTAAATGTTCGGTCATGGGGTTCCCTTAAACAAAAAAGGGTGAGGCGCGAACCCCACCCGATATACGTCGTATATGTAAGTTGTGCTTACCGCCGCTTCTTAATACGGGAAGATGACGGCTTGTTTTTCTTCGCGCGAATACTGTCCGCGTCGTCGGCTGATACAAGTCGCAAACGTTTGCGAGATTTGGCCCTCTCACGGGCTTTACCAACATTAAGCTCAGAAGTGTCCGCCTCGTAGTTGATGCGAAAGATTTGTCGCTCAATCTCAATACGCTCTCGTCCATCCCGAGAGGTGACGATATCGACCAAATCTTCTAGGGCTTCCGCAATATCTTCTGTCACCTCTTGCGGCACAGCGCGAAGGAACTTGAAGGTCTCTTGCTCTTCACCGACTTTGGCGAGTTGTGAGTATTGGTATGTCTTTCCGCGAATGAGTGTTGCGGTGATGACGGTATCTGATGTGGACATTAACGTGTCTCCAGTTTTTACAGGGGTTGCTTGATTACAAAGATGTAGGGTGCCAGCCGTTAAGCCAGCACCCGTAGGTTTTAGTTAGTAGCGATGTTTGTCGCTTTGACCATGAGGTCCGCCTCTTCGACGTTCTGTCCTGTACGCATAGTCAAGATCAGCTTGATTAGGCGGTTTTCAGGGTCTCGAACAGTCTCCAGCATGAAGTCACGCTGCACACCCATAAGTATGTTACGTGGGTCTGTCAGGATGGCCTTGTCGTTTGGCATTGCTGCCGCTGCGACCAATGGCACACCTAGGACCGTTACAGGCGCGTTGCCTGTAGTCATGGCATCACCAAGACCCGTCTGACGTGCTGCAACCTGCATGCGATAGTTACGCTCAACCGTAGGATGGACGTAGAACTTCATCTTAGCGATGTTACGCTGATACTTGGTAGGCAAGCCGTTAAGCATGTTACCGAACAACGTTAGGTTCACAGCGTTACCGCCGTGGTTAACCGCGTTCTGTGTCGACAGCTTAATCAAGCCGTCTTCCAACGCGAGGAAGTCATCACCAGACGCCGTATCACCGAGGATAAGCTTTTCTTCAAGGTCGAGAGCCGATTGCTCAGCCATAAGGTCGAGGATGATGTTCTCGAACTGTGTGCTGTCTATAGACCCACCTTGTATAACATCTTCTAGCATTTCGTACGTAAGGTTGATTTGCGCGATGACTTCCTTTGACCGGACTGTGACCAGACCAGTTTCGACAGTGTACCGCTCAGCCTTCGAAAGCGCACGATTTGGAGTACCGAAGCCTTCATCCTGTCCGATGGTGTCATCGTCTGAGGAATACTGGTTACGGGCTGCACGTAGGATACGGCCTGTTGACGCGATGTGCGGCAATCGTACTTCGTTACGTGACATAGAGAATTGGCGTACTTCCTGCAACATTGTAGGTTCGTCCATAACGCGCTTACGGAAGCGGTTAGCAATCTCAGGTTCCATCATGCCGCCAGTATCTAGCAGCTCGTTGATTGTCATGTCCGCTTTCTGCAAAAGCTCGTCAGGGGACATGTCGGATGTGTTGATTTTTTTCTTCATTGGATTGTTCCTTTAAATCAGAAGAATTTGTTTGATTGAATTACAGGCCCGAGGGCAGAGAGATTACAGTTGTTAGTCGGTTGCTTAATGCCGCTTACGTACACCCATAGAGGATCGGAAATTATCTTCCGCTGCCTTTTTGGCGCTAGCGACTGCGGCATCATCTTCGACATCTGACTGATCGTCGTCGTCTTCAATTCCTACCGATTTACGTTTTGGCGAACGGTTCTCCATGATGGATAGTCGTTTCGACATAGAACGGGCGGAGGACTTTTGCGTATTCCGCAAATCAGAAATGTCCTTCGCCAGTGGTGCAACGGCTGCACCGATAGCCTTGACGATATCGTCGAGGGATAAAGGTGAACCGTCTTCCTTAGATGCCTTAGTTGTATCCTTAGGCTTCTTGGATTTCTTAGGCTTCTTATAGTCTGACTTCGCAAACGTTTGCGAGTGGTCGTCATCGAAACCAGCTACGATAGATTTCGCAGCTTTTGTCATCTTGCGGCCAACGGCTTTCTGCACGTCTTTGTCCGCAACTATCTCAGACATGACTGCGTAGAGCTTCGTCGTGAAGTCTGCGTATTCCATGCCGATAGACGCAACAAGACTAGTCTTTGCTGCCATGTCGAGGTCTTCGTCTTCGAGAACGTTTTTCGTAGCGGCTTGAAGGCCCGCCAGAACGATGTCGTAGCCCATAGGGGCGCTGTCCCAACGGGTGCCGTCTTCAATGGCGTCAGATATGGACTTGCCGTTAGAGAAGTAGGTGTCGTACCAATCTACCTTATGGACAATGTTTTGGTCCATGAACTTAGTCAGGGTTGGCCAAGAGGATTTCACAGCGTCGTCGTCCTCTTCGGCTTCGTCCTCCTCTTCCTCTTCGTCCTCTTCGTCCTCTTCGTCCTCCTCTTCCTCTTCGTCCTCTTCGTCCTCTTCGTCCTCCTCCTCTTCGTCCTCTTCGGCTTCGTCTTCGGCTTCGTCCTCTTCGGCTTCGCCCTCCTCTTCGTCCTCCCCCTCTTCGTCTTCGGATAGTTCCTTAGTTAGGTCGGATGCGCTTGTGGCGTCTTCGTCGTCTACTTGCGCCGCTTTGCCGATGAACGCTGTTACGCCCTTGTTCATGTCGGACGGTGTTTCGCGAACGTCAGTAGCATTGATGGCTTCGTCTTCCGTGGAACTAACAATGTATTCCGTGGACTGGGACTTGATTGTGTACGTATCTGGGTCGTACTCGTTTTCATCCAAGAACTTTTGCACGTCCGCTTTCTTAGGGAAGTGCTTCTTGCTGAATGTGAGCTTTTGGACCGTTGCCGTATCCTGCGCCGCTGGGGCTGCTTTCTTGCGAGACACAGCCTTCGACTTACGGCGGGCCTTACGGTTACCACCTTTGATGTTTTTATTCGTTGTCATTTTGGTCTCCGTGACTTTTGACGATTTGTGCCGCGCAGGTAGGTCGTTGTGCTTGATTACACTAAACCCTTGCTGGTTGGCTCCATGATTTACAAGAGATACGTGAGACGGCACAGGACTGCGCATAAGCCTTACGTTTGCTGTTACTGTTTTAGGTTTCAGTTTCATAATCTACCCACCCTACGTGTCTGTAAGGAAAAAGCGATGGGAATGTTTGTCCACAATGGCCGTAGCAGTCCCAGCAATGATAGGGTGCCAATGGTCGTCGTCTACACTCGTGCGTCCGCCGATCACTTTGCCCATATCATCTACTTCTACAAAATAAGTATGGTCGTGTCCATCATTTTTTGTAACAAAGCCAAAATGGTGTTTAATCAGGTCGTATTCTATCTCAGCGTCTTCTATGAAAACCTTGGCTTCAAAGGAATATCCGCTGTATACACCCGCCTCAATTAGGCCCCATACGGTGCTGCAATTGATTTTAGTAGCCATAACCCAAGCCCCCTCCCTATAGTCTGGGTCGTGTGACTTGGCGATATAGCTTTCTACGGTATGGGCATCCACAAGGCAGTTATCGTGCATGAGGTCGATTTTATTGGACTGTCGCAGAGATGACCATAGGTGACACATGCGCTTCACGTCCTCAGGGAGCATCATATCTCCGTGAGTGTCGATGACGTAAGGGGCGTATACTTCGCCCTCTACGATTTGTTCCTTGGCGTCCAGCACCTTAGACACCGTAAAGGATACCGTTTTGGTAGTGAACAGTTTTATATGCGGAGGCAGTTTCATGTGTCTATCCGTCAGAATTTGCAAACGTTTGCGAACGGAGGTCGTCTAGTTCCGTCGCAATGGTGTGGAGTTCTTTACGGATTACACGCCTAACCATGGCGGCAACATTGTCATTTACAGGGTTATCATCGTCCTCACTATCATCGTCCTCTAAATCTTTCAAGGGGTTTGTGAAGTCCTCTAATCCTTTAACGTCCGCGCCGTTCATAAGGGCTTGGCTAGTGAACTGGATAGGTAGGTCGCCCCATTCATCCTTAACCTTTTCTATGTGCACGTCTAGCATAGCATTAGCCAGCTTGATAACTATGTTAGGTGTTAGGCCCCCCGTCCTGTGGAACGTGTCGAGCATACGGGACAAGCTGTCTGGGTCGTTGATTTGTGGCCCCAAGGTCTTGAAGCGGTAATACTGAGGCTCGTAGGTGCTTATAACCTTGTTATTTATAAAGTTATCGAAGCTTGTGCGTTCGGGGTGGAATACCTGTAGCTCCGCTACGCGCTGAGAGGCAGCGGCTGTTGCTTTCGTGTATTCCTCCGCTAGGCCTATATGAATAGGGGGCAGGCGCATGGTAGAGCGAACCTTTTTAGTCCCGCTTTCCTCATATACGCCGAACATGCCCTCGGACTGGCGCTTATCCGACATAGGTTCCATTTTGATCTGGGGTGCGGGCGGGTGCTGGTCGATGGTCCCTTGCGTATCGTCGGAACTTGCTTCTAGCACGATTACGCGGTTCATGCTGTCCTGTCCTTTGGACGCAGTTATGTAATCTGATATTTTATCGAAGCTGTCTTCTGTGAGCATGCCCCCCGATATGAGCACGGCCATGGCTGGGATGGCGTTCTCTCTAAAGAAGTTTAGGTTTACAAGTTCACTTTCCCGTGCGCCTAGGATAGCTGCTAGTGCGCCAATCCAGCGAGGTACGCCGTACGGGCTTGCTGGCATATAGATTGCGTCCATGTAGATTTCAGTAGCTTGGTCCTCAATATCGAGGCTGTCATTTACCCGTCCGTCCTTAGGGTCGATAGGGCGCGGGTCGCCGAATTCCTTAAAGAATACTTTCTTGTTTGACTTGCCTATCTGTACGAAGCGCCTAAATGATTTACATACGTCCTTATCCATCCAGCCGTCGCCATCCGTGTCTGGCACCTTGATTGTGAAGTCAGTAGGCTCCGCGTCCTTTACGGTCATACGCATAGTTGCGCTGGCGGCGTCTGTGAATAGAACTATCTCGCCCCGCTGGTTACGGGATATCTCAAAGTACCGTGCACCTGTGATCTCTTTATCTACACGGCTCTTCTCGCGTATCTCTTGCAGGGTGGATGTGTCGTTGGAGGGGAACCGTAGGAAGCTCTCAAGGTTACGCTTCTCTTTCTTGACCTCAGGTCGGTCCTCTTGTCCGTCTTCCCCGATGTATTCCAGTGTGTGTCCGTAGCTCTCAATGTTGACGCGATAAGCTTCAATACATTGCTTTAAAACACTGGACCCCAAAGCCACTTTTACAAGTGTCTGAGGCGTATACATCGGTGTGAGGATTTTCTTATGACCACGCGTGAGGCCGTAGTTACTTTCAAAGGGGTCTACGAGTTGTTTGCTGTTCCCGTTCTTAGTAACAGTCGCCATAAACGGGGCTGCATAGCCCTGTCGTTTACTGGTTATTTTACGCGCCCTTCGTTGGGGTTTAGCCGTTCTAGTCGGCGTTGTCTTTCGTAGGGTTTTTTTTAATTTCTTAGCCATGGGTATCTCGCCAACACAGTTATTGTGCGGCGAGTATACCGTGGACTATTTAAAATGCAACAACTTAGTTAGCGATAGCCGTTTTGGCCCATACGCAGCGCCCACAGCGGGCAGGATACCGCGCCGCACTCAGTGACGGCTTTGACGCCGCCGCATTGGCATTGGGTAACGCAGAAGGCACGGACGCCCGTCAACGGAGACCTTATACGCGCTCTGTAGCGGTCTTCGAGGTCGCTTTTGTTATGGGATAGTCGAAGCTGTGCAAGCAAGTCTTGTGTGAACTGCTCGTGAGGTAGAGGGGAATTGCCTGCATTCGCCGCCATGGACGATAGGTGCATGGCAGACGGGACCGCTTTGTCTGGGACTATACCCATCTGGTCGTACGTGGACCCCGCGTACATATCCATCTTTCCTAGCGGTGGTGATATCCGAGGGTCCTCTAGTTTGTAGTCACCTGTGGACGTATGGCGTTTCTTAATCGGCATCGGATAGTTCCTTAGCTAGGTCGGATGCGCTTGTGGCGTCTTCCGAGAATTTTCCGTAAAATGGGTTCTTTCCCATACGGAAAGGGAATAGGGGGCAGATAGCAGACGGGCAGTTTCTTACACTTACCGTATCCCCGCCTTGGCATCGTATACAGAAGGCGCGTATGCCCGTGTTTACATTCTTGACCCTGTTAAGGGACGCGTTGTGGTGGAAGTCCACACTGGTCGGAAATCTGACAGCATGCTGCAAGTGCTCGTTCGGAACTTTCTTGGGGTCGCACCCTGCGTATATATGCCCTATAACGTGGGTTCTGAATTGATCGTCTATGACGTCCGCCCAGCCGTCTCCTTCGTATTCTGCATGTACGAGGTCCGCTTGTTTGTTCAAGTATTCTTCCGCGTTTGTTGTCAGTCTGCCCGTGTACCGTTCCCCGTTGCTCATTAGGTTTACAATCTCGTCAACCGTCGTAGCGTTGTCTAGTAATTTATTGCCCATTATGACTTACGCAAACGTTTGCGAAGTTTTGGCTTCGCTTTTAGTTTACCCTTTCCTTGATAGCCTTTGACTTCCTCTTCCTTGGTTAGAAAGGTTATCTGGCTGCATGTGTTAAAATTAATATTGGCTAGGTCCGTGGACCCTATGTCGGACTTGCCCGCAATGAATTTGAATTTACGAGGTCTTGTCTTTTTTCCCATAAACGCGAAGTGGTCTTTGGCTGCGCTGGACACGTCCTCACGCGTTGCAAAGGTTCCTAGGAATATATAATTGGCTTTCTTGCTAAGTAACGTATGGTCGTCCCGCCGCTCAACCCATCCCCGCCACTGTCGCGTGTCGTTATAATTCCCGTCCTCTTGGCGTCCATTCCATATGATGGCGCGTCCAAGAATGCCGAAGTAGTCATCTTGCGATAGCCGCTTGTCTAGGTAAATCGTGTTGGGTAAGGCCCGCGTCCATTCAGACCCAAACGGCGTAGGGAACGGGCTGTACTCTTTTCCCGCTTTGAATTCCGCTTTCAGCTCACTACGCTTGCGCGTAGTGTGTGCTGTGTCCAACCACCGAAAAGGTGGCGTATCTTCGTCCCCATAACGAGCATTATAGTCTATATCGGGCGCTAGTCTTTTACGTATTGGCATGTTGGCTCCTATACGCATAGTATAGCACGTAACCCCCCGCTAAGCAACGTTTTGCAACACGTTTTAAGCTTTCCTTGATACCCGCTTACGTCGGATAGCCCGCTTTCTTTTTGGCCGTGGGCGTCGGTTAATACGTCGGTTACCATCGTCGGTTTCGTTCTCTTTCATTTCCGATAGTTCCTCTTCGGATAGAGTACCTAGCAAGAATGTACCAGAAGTTCCTCCGTCAATAACCGAAGGGTTCCATGAAACCTTTTGTCTTAAGATATGATTGGCTACACCTACAATAGCGTCGGCAACGTCTTTCGTACCGTTCGGGCTGTGATCTACCTTTTCTTTGTTGTTCTTTATTGAGGTCTCAAGCTCGACCAGCTCTTTCTTCGCATGCTGGTTAGGGGACATGAGGATGCGGCCATCATATAGGGCCTCCCTGAATGAGCGCCAAGGCTCGACTTTCTCTACTGATTGGTAGCCCGTCTTGAACCCGCGACGTTTTAGTATCTGGCGCGTGTCTGTTGATTGGAAGCCATCGGTTGTTACCGACGTTATGTTGAGGCCGTACAAGTCGTTAAGATTTGTTAGCAGCTTTCGTACATCGGATATCTGTATCTCACCGTTAGGGGGCGGCAGGATACGCATGATGACATCGTACGCGATTATAGGTTTGATGTCATAGCGTCGTTGCTTGGTTACAGGGTCTACCGTCTGTATGATTTTATGCCCTGCCAAATGCCCTACGGCAAATCCACAAGCATCGCGAGATAGCCCCAAGTCAATATGGCAATGGCGCTCACTTGGTACGTCCGTCCGTAGCTTGGTTGCGTCAGGCGTAGGCAGACCGATAGTTAAATCCACTTGCTCCATGGCGAATGGGTTTTCGTATCCGTGCTTCTGTGCTTCCCGCATGGATTGGTCAATGAAGTGGCGCTGGTTAAAGAAGGGATTTGTAGACAGTGTTGTGAGGCCCGCGAAGTCACGTAGCGAGCCGTCTGGGTCTTTTACGAATTCCGAATGGAAGTCCATAGGCACGGGTATGGTTTCGCACCCTATGTCTGGCTCTTCGTCTTCGTCTAGAGCGCGTGAACGATACCTGTCGTTACCGACCTGCATTTGAAAGTCTTCGTCCATAAAGGCATCTCGGCCCTTAGCAGACCATTGGCTATGTGAGTACACGTATATGCTTGGGTCGTCTCCGCCCATCATTGTGCTCTCTGCGGCTTTAAGCTCGGTAAAGTCATCTGGGAAGCGAGAAGATGAAATCAAGTACAAGGTTCCCGGCAACTTACCCTTATTCGCGAAACGAGATTTCTTACGACGGGACAGTGTGTTGTATAAGGCCTTGGCTTGGTCGAACTTACCCGCGTCATCTGCGTTTTGATGCTTTGAGTTTGTCGTCTTCTGCATGAAGTTCATTTCGTCCAGTTGTCCGCCGATGACGTTCATAGAGATAACCGCTGTATTGGATGATGACACAGGGATGATACGGACGTTCTGGCTTTCGAAGCGCATCTCTGACGTGACGTTAGGGTTATATGGATACTTCTGCATAAAGTACGGAGAACTTCGCATATAGTGTCCCAGCTCGTCAAAGACGGCTTTTTTCGCTGTACCTAGGCGGACGGACTGGATGGTGAATACGATAGATGATTTGGCTTGGATACCAAAGGATGTTTGCGGCGATCTCATACACGATATTTTGTATACGTCCCGCGCCATCATAATGTTGCCGAGCGTGGTCTTACCCGTACCCAAGGCCCCCTTGAATACAGCTTCCCGATAGTCGCCGTCGTCTAGGTGGTGAGCAGTCTCTACGACGGAGGGGTATATCTGGCTTTGCTGTAGCCCAAGGTAGGCAGACGAGAACATAAACTCTTCGAGGGGTACGACGGGACGCTTCCACTCGGTGACCTTCATAAGGTCCTCTACGTCGCCCGAACGCTGGAAGTTCTCTAACGCATCCAACCACATAGTCGCGTGCTCTGGGTCGTCGATTTCCGATACCTCGGCAACGATTGTCTCTAGCAGTATGTGGATTTGCTCGTCTACGGATAAGTCTTCGCGAGGTTCGAACCTAGGTGTAGGTCGTATGAGCTTGCGGCGTTTAGGCTTTAGCAAACGTTTGCGAGGTGTCGCTACTAAGGCAGGCCGATTGTTCTTTACGAGTTTAAGCGCCATCGTCGTGTGCCTCTTGTTCCCGCTTGCCTATGCTTCTCTGTAGCTGCCCCGCTAGGTTTGTTAGCTTATCTTGTGTGGTCTCTGACTTCGCAACAGCGCGTAGGCTTTCAGAGGCTTCCGCTGTTACCTCTAGCTGAGACTTCTTGCGCCCAGAACCGCGTTGGCCCCCGCGTACTTTGTCCAGCTCTGTAAGTGTTTCCCGCATCTCTTTAACGTCTCTGTGTAGGGATTGGTTAACGAAACCTGTGCTCTCTTCTATGATATGCCCGATAGCAAGGCGACGCTTTTGGAACTTGGCAACCTTCTCTAGCTCCCGCTCTACGTCAAGTTCGGGTCCGTTGTTACCTATGATGCCGTCAAAGTTCCTATTCGCCAAAGCATCCGCGCGACTAACGCCCTGTGTTACGAATGAGAAGTTCTTACGCTTGTACGCACCTAGGTAGGACGCAAAGGTTTTCTCTCTCTGCGTTATAAGACCCTCTGTCGCCAAGTAGCTAGCGATCTCTGCATTGGATACGCCCTCTCTCATGGATTGCAGGATAAGCTGGAACTGTGGGTGGTTAGAGACTAATCGGCTTTGGCTTTCCTCCACCGCGTCCGTAGACGCTGACAAGTTTCTCGTAGGTGCACTAGGTGATACGCTTACGGATTTTCTTTTTGGTCTTAGCTTTAGCTTTCTTTTTCGTTTTGCCATTTTTCGAAGTTCCGTTTGTGTAGTTACCAGCCTTCTCGGCCTCTGAGATAGGTGTCTGTTGTATAGCGGACAGTAGAGCACCCTCCATTGTTACGCCGTGAGTTTCCGCGTCATCCATAAGCCTATCCATGACAGTTTTCAATGCCTTTGTGGATTTGATATACAGATGCTTCTTTGTACCGAAGCTGAACACGATAAGTCCGTGGTCTAGTTTGGCTCCCTCTTCTCGGAAGATTTGGTTAATGATGTTGCCCAAGTCCTCTACGGATGTGACCTCTTCCTTAGCTTCCGCTAGGCGGGCCTTACCCTTAGCAGACATATGCTCACCTGCATTCTTAATGAGCTTGTCTATATCCCCTCGCTTATTGAAGCCCATTTGAGCTTTAAGGAATTCAGGGTCGTGACGCTTCTTAAGGTCGTTGTAGATTTTTGTGAACTTCTCTGGGTTAGGTGCGCCTCGCAATTGGTTACGGGCTACCAACTCAATAGCTACTTTATCGTCGTCCCAGCCTTCGCGGATAATACACTCGACGGTTTCGAAGCCGTTGGCTTTACACGCTTTCAAACGGTGATGACCTGAGTAGATTACAAACTTGCCCGTATGAGACCCTTTTAAAATCTCGGGGAATACGTTGATAGGCTCGTCTTGTCCGTCCTCTGCGATCTTCTGCACGAGCTGGTCGAAGGTCGCCTCGTTCTGTTCGTTGGGGTTGGCCTTATGCGCAACAAGCAAGTTAATCGGTACAGAGAATACCACGACTTTCTCAGACCGTGTAAGGCCCTCGGTTACTGAGCTGCCTACGCCGACTAAGCGTTTTCTTGTTTTATTTTTCATTTTGATTTCCTCTTACGCAAACGTTTGCGACGTTTCTTACCGCCGTGACGGGCATCGAATACATCTGCCCTAACGAAGTTTTCCATGGGTCCTTTACAGTCGTCTACATAACCCGCGCAGTGCATGGCGTGGTTTAGGGTCCCTCTCCCGTAGGTGAAGGTTGTCCGCATAGACATGTCCCCGACGCTGACGCCCATTGTACCAGCTGTCTTGGTATAGGCGAATGCGTCCGCCCAGCCGTACTCTTTGCCCTTCATCTCTTTGCAGATGTCGATGACGCCGCGAGACGTGCGGAAATAGTCTGATTTTTTTCTTGCTACGTTCTCGATAACGTCCGCTAGGACTTTGATGTTAGTCGGTGCGTCGTATAGGTCCGCAATCCGTTCCCGCCATGGGAGGACTTTATCGCGAGCAGCTTGGGGGTCCGCCTGTATGTCCTTAAGCATGGCTATGAGGCCGACCTTATCGCGAGGGTCTATAACCCATGGCCAATCGGAGAAGAACGTTTGTTGATAGTCTGAAACGGGTATAACTCCCGGAAGTCCAAGGTAAATGCACTCGAATAACCCCGTGGGGTGGTCCAAGTGAGATAGTGGGCATACGAAGGCCTGATACTTTTGCAGCATCTTTAGGAAGTTCTTACGGTTATTGTTCTCAATGATTTTGAACTGCCTACCGATGTTGTTGTCGTAATCGAAACCTATCTTACGCAGCTTTTTCTTCATTGGCCCAGAGAACTTACCAGACAGGGAAACCGTCAGTGTGGCCTCATTACCTATCTTAAAGAAGTGGTTAAACCATTCTAGGTACTCAATGTAGGAAGGCCCGAATATGCGCCCGACGCATAGCACGTTGAAGCCGTCTTCTACCTTCCAGCGGTTAGGCTTGTATATCTTATCAAGTTCTTCACGTTCTATACCTGCGGGTATGACCTTGGCACGTTCCGTAAAGTCCCGTACTACGCTGTTTGTGACGAAGGGCATCATGGCTTTGACGACTTCGCTACGGTTATGGTCGGATAGGAAAACGGTCTTGTCCGCTGCGTAGTATCCTAGGACTTGGGATAACCAATAGGCTTCCCCCGTGTGTTGACGCTCAGGTGTTTGCGGGAACTCTTCGATAAGTACCAAGGGCATGCCATAGGACTTGTCGGTGTATTCGCCTTTGTTGTCATGGAAGCGCGGCGGGTCAAGTTGACGCTTATAGGTAAGGGCGAGACTGTTACGAGAAGTACATACGACATCCGCGTGGAACTTGCCCCCTGTACGGTTGAATAGGTTAAAGAACTGGTCGGTTTGTACGCCGTCGATTACGAACTGGTCTTGAATGCTGCTAGTCCGCACAATACCTACGTTCGGCAAACTCTCTACTTCATTGGGTACGTATTCCGCATCGGGTACTGACCAATAAATGAAATGCCCGCGCGCCGCTAGCTCTCGTACTAACGTAACGTATTTGTGGTAGGTCGAACTGGATGAAAGGTTCGCGATCTGTACGTATATCGGGTCTATAACTATACGTAGTCTAGGTCGGTATACTTCGCCCCGCGTTAGCTTCTTCGGGTCTTTTTTCTTACGAGCCATGGTTACTCCAAGTGGCAAATTACAGGTTTAGATGGTCCGTATAAATACAGGGATGCCTTTCTTCAAGGCGTGGTTTATTACTTCGACGTATATGGGCTTTACGCTGTCCGTGATTATGAGCACGGCGTCAGACATATCTATGATGTTTTCGTTGCGAACGTGGAAGGCCCTCTTAGGGTTTCCGTACCTCTGAATGTTTGGAGGCTTTACCTCTAAGGGTACTTTGAACTCGTTTGCGTATCGAGCTGCTAACTCTTCTACCCCTATGCCCCCGCCACATACAATGCTGCTAGCGAAGGCATAATCCTTAATTACTTGGACTGTATGTGAGTAGTCCCCGTATGGCTGGCCCCTCAAGTTTCGTATGCCGAACACTGAAAGCTTCACTTTTTACCTTCCTAGACGCAACGCCTTCGATAACTTGTGGCGCTTTAAAGTCGCCAGATGATTTGATAATTACTATACCATCTAACAATTCGGCCTCGTCGTCAAGCTTAACTTTTCCGAAGACTTTTGTCCCTGCACTCTCGCATCTGCGAGGCAATTTGAACTTAAGTGTTTTTGAGTGAATATGCAGCGCGCCGTCGCTTACTATGTTCGTTAGGGTGTCCATAGGTGAGCAGCGTACTCCTATCATTCCGTTCTCGTTTTCGTAGACCTCAACCTGTATCTGTATCTCTACACGCTGTGTTAAGCTCTCAGCATGTTTGTTGGCGGTATATAGTTTGTACGGACTTACGCTAGGTGGCTGGTCGTGCTTGGATACAAGGCCCTCATTTATGAGGTCGGCTAGTAACTGCGGGTGAAAGACAGGCTGTTGCTTTAGGTGCCAAGACGTGGTGCCCTTTTCCCCTGTGGCTGCGATATACCTGTAGAGTATTGCTGTTTTCCGTCCCTGCCTAAGCATGGGGTGTATGAGAGTTTGATCTTGCGCTTTGCGCTTTTTGATAGGCATGGGGTAGCTCCGCTGTTTCGTGGAGATTACCCGATTTTGCAAACGTTTGCTAGTTATTAAACGATACCATACATGGACGCTCGGTCGTCTACCGTACCCTTAAACCGCTCAATAGGGAACGCGGGTCCCGCATCGGACTTTCGGTTAGGGGCTATGTCGCTGTGATGTAGCACGTCTTTAATCCGCCCGTTGAAGTAGTAGTCGATAGACCGCGTGACGCGTAGGCCCGCCTCTATCTGCGCGTTGGTGTAAGGCTCCCAAAAGTGTCGTCCGTGCTGGTACTGCTCGTGAACGTCTGTGCCGTAATATTTGCTACCTACGTCCGTGCGGAAAGTCCCGTCAGGTTGCTTGTGCAGGTAACCCCAGTTTCCGAACTCAATACCGATGGAATACTTGTTCATCCCGTGCAGTAGGTCTCCCGTGTCTTTGTCCCTGTGAGTAGACCGACCTGCATGCCAGCCTATGTGATCTAGAGAAAGCATTTGAACTATTTCGCCTTTACGCCCTATGACGAAGTGTGCTGACGCCCTTGGCTTCTGCTGGTTTAGGAACCGTCGTACCGTGCCTGTTATGGTCCCGCCTGCGGTATAGTGCGCTATAATATATTCTGGGTTCTGTGCGAAGCGTCCGCTATGTGACGGCGTTAGCTTTACTATGGCCCGAGGGTCTTGGTCTGTGTGCATTACCCCACCAGTATTGAACAAGAGTATATCGCCCTCCGGCTTGTTGTCTGACATAGTAGTCCCCTCGTACACTGTGTTGAATGAAAGTATAGGCGTAGTCATAAAGAATAAGGCTGGCTTAGTGTACGGCGAGGTCTCGTCCGATGGATGGGAGTACAGCATTTATAAAGCTCCATAGTTTTTCTTGGTCTATTGAAGAGTAGTCTTTCGTTTCGACCATTGTCTTTAGCGTAGACAATGGTGAGTATCCTATATCATATGCGCGTAAGACTGCGTAGGTAAGGCCCGCGTCCCCTTCCGAGAATGTTTGATGTAGGGATATCAGTTGGTCGTAATTTAGCTCTACGTGTTCGCAAAGGGAGAACAAGGCTCCCATACCGCTAGATATCTTTTTATCTGCTAGGCCGTACTCCATGATAGGGTAGATAGCCGTGAGTTTTTCCCGTTTGGGGTCCTCTCCCACGAATACGTTAGATGCGTTTAGGACTTCCGAAGGTGTCATTTGTCTTGCTTGACGTGGCAGCTAACGAAAGCGAGGGGTCCAGTGAAGTCAGCGTCATAAGCCACACTATCATCAAAGGTTATGTTGATCTCTCTTGGCCCTTGGGTGAGGTGTATAGAGTTACCGAGGCATTCCCCTACAGTCATACCCTCGCTGCGTACCGCGCTTAATACAGACCCTTCGCTAAGGTAGTAGTATTGCACTGCGGGTAGTGTGAGTGTTTTCTCTATTTCGGCAGGCTCGTCGGCAATCGCCTTGGTCGTGCTTTCGTACTGAACCCCCATGAAGAACGCTAAACTATGACCAGCTATTAAGCAAAGCCAGAAAGCTATACTGTTGAATAAGGTGTCTTCTGCTTTAGTTGGGTTATCCATGGGGGTTCCTTAGCAAACGTTTGCTTAGTCGAAAGCGAACGTGGTGGTCTCGATTACAGTGGTCTTTTGATCTGGGTCGAAGTCAGCTTCGAGTAAGTCGGCTTGTTCCCGTACGGCGGCTACGACTTGTGCGGCTTCGTCTGGCGTAAAGTCATAATTGGTTGAGTTGGACAGATTGCGAATGAGCTTCATTCTGTCGAGCATCTTTCCCATGCGTCCTGTATCGTTAGGGCTATCTGGTTTTCCCGTCATAAGTTCGTGGAACTTTTTAGACTTTTCCGTCTGGGCTGGTGACTTGTCTGATTTTGCGGACTTGCCGCGTTTTTTTGCGAAGGTAGCATCAGGTGCTGCCTTTTTGGATTTTTTTCCGCCTTTTTTCTTGAGGCCTTTTTTCTTAAGTTTCTTGAGGGCCATATTATGTCTCCGAATAGCCGTTACTGGTAATGATTTGTTATAGTCGCATATTTGCCCCGTGGGCGCAATGGGCTTTTAGTCAGGAATTTGCGTCAGCTCCACGAGAACGTGGCTTTGTTCCTTGCCTAATTGCAATTGCAGCGGCCAGTTTTTGACGAGTGATAGCACAGCTCCAAGTGATATCGTTTCGGGCGTGTCAGGTACAACGAGTATGTAGGAGGGGTTTTTAACCGTTACATCTTCTATCTCGAAGGTTAGGTCGGCTATACCAAGGTAAGCGCGGACTATCGCCATCGTGTGAAGTTCCGTACAGGGTACGTATCGGTACTCCCGTTCGTGTTGGTCACGTTTGTTTGAGAATGTCTTAATACGGTACTTGCTCATGTTAGCTCCATTATCGGTTCTGCTAGTTCGTCGAGAGTTACACCTAATGCTTTAGCGATCTTTGCCGCCATCGTTAGTTTGAGTTTATATTTTCCCGCCTCTAGGCGAGAGATGTAAGGCTGCGTTTTGCCTATGGTGTCTGCGAGAGCTTGCATAGTCATGCCCGCGATTTCACGTTGTTTACGGACCCGTGCTCCAAGGAGTTTATCGGCTTCGTTGAGTTGTGACATACGTGACATATTCGTTCCTTAGTTTATAAGCTAAGATACCGTATGTGATTTAGTTATGCAAGTAGTTTAAAAGTTACTAAGCAAACGTTTGCTATTTTTTAAGCCTGATAGCTATACCATCTATAACCGATGCTATGTCAAATTTAGTGGATAAGTAATGTACTGCTTTTGCGCCAAAGGTAGCTGTTATGAAGATGGGCAGTGCCAATGCAGTTCCGTCAAATCCTACTAGAGGTCCTATGTTCTTCCCCACGAACCACCCAAAAGCTAGCCCAGTAATGAAGGCTAGTAGGGTAGGCCAGAACCCTTTTATATAACCTTCTTGTATTCGTATCGTAGCGGAGGATAAAGAGCCTAGTGTCGCCGCCGCCACTAGCGGGAAGCTGTCGGGTATGTGCATCTCCATACCTAACCAAGCGAAGAGGACAACGGCGGCTGCGCCAATAAATTGTGTATCAAACATCAGAATTTCCAGTAGTTTTACATGTGAGGTTATTACAGGCCACATACTACCGAGGCTTATTAGTCAATTACTATGTGGCCTTATTAGGGTAAAGAAGACGGCGTGTAAACCCCCCGTGTCGTTAGCCTTTTTCCAGCGTTTTTACAGCGTCATTTAGTAGAGATAAGTCATGGCTGTAAAACATTGTTGGGGGGACTTGTTTGTGTAAGCTGACCGTTAATATATATAGGGTATCTCCCGACGCGCACTTAGCTTGGCTGGAACCGTCTACATATAGTTCGGCGTCTTTCCCTCGCCATTTTAGAAAGTCCGATAGCTCTAGGCTCTCCCACATATGGGGGTTTACCTCTGCCTTGTAGAAGACAGCGCTAGCAGGGACGTATAAGGTATCAGTCATAAGTTATTCCATGGGTTTAAAGTTTAATTCGTAAGAGCAGTATAGCGGATGTTTAGGGGACCCGTTAGCATTTTGTGTAAGACATACGGGGATAGCCCCCATTTGCTTTATTATACCCAAGACTTCTTTTCCTCGTCCGCGATAAGACCCGTGGGTTCCCCAGCCACAATGCACGTTTATGTTTTGCTTCGTGGTGTTTAGGTCGCAGTAGGTTTGTATAACACTGACAATGGTTAGGTCGTTATAGTACCCTTGGGGGTCTGAGGCTACCTTCATGTCCTTCGGGTCCGTGGCACGGAAGGCGAATATATTCAGTATGTATATCCCCCCGTATCCCGCTTTCCTTGCACGACGTTCGCAACGCTCAATCGTTGGGTCGTTCTTGTCCTCGTCTGCCGTGGATGGGTTCAGCATGCACCATACCATTATGGGCTTATAGTCGTCCCATTGGACAAGCAAGCCATAACGGTATCTGTAGCACTCGCTGAATTGTGCACTGCGTATTGTCGTCTTGCGATAGATAGGGGGTCTTAGTACCCTTTGAATATCTATGTCCTCTATGACGCGCTTTAAAGGCTTCTTGCGAAGTAGTCTACGCTTACGAATGGCCATGCTAGGCGATCAGGTCGGGTCCGAAGACCTCGAATATTTGAGCTGTAGAATGAAATTCAAAGAACTGGTCCATATCCCCGTCTTGGTCTCTATCGAACGGGCTACCTTGCCCCACGAGTACGCCGAGTAGTGTTCCGTCTTCCGCGACGACAGGCCCGCCAGACATGCCTTGCGTTACGGGCTGGTACTGCAATCCCGCCTCGCTATTGAAGGTAGGGATGGGTGTGGGGAGTTCGTCAATCTCTGCAATCCACGTCGGGACCGTGAAGTCCGCGTCTGGTGCCGTCTGGTTCCGCTTATGGTAAACAGTAGCAACACGACGCTGGATGGCAACCGATTGCTCTGGTGCTCCGAAGACATAGCAACGTTCTCCTATAATAGGCTCCCGTGGTTTGTCTGCCGCTGGGGAGATGCCTCCATAAAGCACCGTGTCGATAATACCCTCGGCTACCTCGGCGTTGCGCCTAATGAAAGGAGGCAGCTTTCGTTCTTGCTGTACGTAGACGTGAAGGGCTGATACCCAGATGCCCCATTGCGGGTGCTTCCAATAAGTACCTGATGCGAAACCGCCTAGGCCCTCTGCGAAGTGGGGTTGGACGGGAAAGTTTAGTTCATACATGTTAAGGCTCCATAGCTTTGCAAACGTTTGCTAGGATATTCTGTAAATCCTGCAAGGTCGTTTCTACGCTATCGTTGAACTCTTGTATAGAGGTGTATCTTCCCTTGTGAACTCTCTGTATTTCGTTGGTCACCGCGTGTACTAGCCACCTGCGGGACGGTAAGTCATTTTTGGTGTGCAGGTATATGAGGGAGGATAGGCACCACTTAATGGCTAACCTGTCGAAGGTTTTTACTTTCCGTCCCGTACGGGTTCGGGCAAATGCGTTTTGGGTCCACCTCCCCGCGCTTACATCGTTTCGTACATAGCGTAGGGCGGCTAGTTCATCGACGTACATCTTGTATTATCCTTCTCTCCGCTTCCACGTTATCGCGGTTAAGGTCTTTTGGTCTGTTGCTGTGTAAGACAACGATCTGTGGGAAGCGCATGTTGCGTATAGTCTCGACGGGCAACCCCATGAGGTTAACTTGGTCTGCGTTGGGTCCGTAGGTTACAGCTCCCCAAGCGTCACGCCTAAGGGACCGTAAAGAATGTTCGCACATAACATAACCGTAAGGTATTTGCCCTTGGTCTCGTACGCGCGCTGTGGTTGATAATACCCGACCTAGGAAATCGCTATCTCCGTGTAGTATAAGAGATGCCCGACCCCACTTTAAAGACCGTCCGAAGCCTTTGACCTGATACGCGGGTAGCATGACCGCATCATGTGCCTTTACGGTTTTGTTAAATTCAAAGCTGGTTATAGGGCCTACGTTTTCCGCGTCTATCACAGGTACGAGAATGTGGTTGTTTATATTTGACATAGTTTCACGCTGTGGTCGGTTTCTGTCCGTTGGCGTCTAGACGTAATTCGTTGCGCTTGATTAAGGTCCCCGCCTTGTCCCCGCGTCCCGCTACGTCCCCGAAGAAGTTCGGAACTGATCTCACGAAGATGCGCTTGCCCGTTACCATGGCTCCCGTACCTTCGAAGTTCTCTACCTCGCGGTGAACCACCATCCACGTATCGTCGTCGCCGTTCCAAGCGAAGTCGTCAATGATGTAGTATTTTTTATTGCGCCAATGCTGGTATATGTTGTGCACGAGTTTGACAGGGGGCGTAATCCGATTAGTGTCGTTCTGGGTAATAGGAAAATTGTCGAAAGTCATGCTTTATCCTTTAGCGTATTAAGCAGGTTTGCCGTTTCGCGGTTCGTAAGTTAATATAGCAAACGTTTGCGAAGACGGCAAGCTATATGCGTACTTTGCTGTTTATCTTAACGGACGTTTTATTGAATTTGTCCTTTACAGCTTCCTTTATGTCGAACTGCGCCATACGCGATAGCTTAACTAAAGCTTCCGTTATGTGCTTCATGTGCTCACGCATTATATCGGCTTTCATTTGCTCTTCCCCTACCAGAATAATCTCTAAGCATTTCCCGTTCACAATCATAAGCTCCGATACTTGGAATTCCATGTTTAGTAAATTCTTTCGTCCTTGGCCGTAGCTCTCGGGGAACGCATCTAACGCGGCTGTCATGCTTATGTTGGATAGGTCTAGGAAGTTGGCGTTGTACTCGGCTAGGGAGGCTTGGCATAAGACAAGGTATAGGTAGACATCGGCCACTTCGTCTATAAGGTACAAGCGATAGTCAGCTAAGGTAGCGGTCTTGTCGTTGCCTGCGTAATTGTTAACGTGTCGGTTCATTTTCTTAACGACGTTGGATAGTTCCCCAATCTCTCCGCCCGTTGCATTAAACCACTGTTGGCCGCTCCAATGAGATACCTCTTGTTTGTACCCGCTGATACACCGTTGAATAGAGCAGTCATATACGTACTGCGTCCAGTTAGTTATTAGCATCTTGCATCCTTTTTATGTGTGCAATGAGTTCCCCTATACGCTCAGGCATGGGGTCGTCCTTTGTTTTTAATAGGGGGCTTTTGTTAGAGTGCGATAAGGCATTCAATGCGATCTCCCTTGCGGCTGTGACCATAAGGCCGCGGCTTACGGCATCGTTCGGTCCCGTCCTACTTGTCAGGCGTTCGTCAGGTAGGTTTCCCCCGAGCATAGCTATCTTTGCGAGTGCAGCTTCCAGCTCGGTCATACGGTGTGCGGCGCGTGGGTTTGACATTACTCTTCCTTCGGTCTCATGTGTACGGGAAGTGGCTTTTTGGGCCATACACTGTTTCTGTTTTTACGTGCCATGTTAGGGCTGTGGTTAGGCGGGTCCTTGGGTGTGACGGTAGGCA
>JALZUV010000043.1 GCA_023301245.1 Rickettsiales bacterium | reverse complement strand
GTAGATCAGCGTGAAGAGGGTGATGAAGTTATTTGGAGCGCAGGCGGAATAATGATTCAGCAAGTGCCTAAAGAGGGCGGCAAGCAAGATGAAAATAATACCCCCAGCAAAAAAGAGCAGCAAACGATAGAGGAAGAGTGGAATCATAATCGTGTGCTTGCCATGACGGTGAAAGCTGAAGAGCTGACCGATGTTTATTTATCGCCGCAAGCCTTGTTATATCGTCTCTATAATGAAGATGGCGTGTGGATTTATGATGCAGAAACTTGCCGTGCAGAATGCGGTTGCTCACGCGAGAAAGTAATAGAAACCCTATCGCAATTTCCGAATAAAGAACTGGAAGATATGCTTGAGGATGGCAAGCTAGAAGTGAATTGCCAATTTTGTAATAACACCGAAATTTTCGTGATGGATGACTTTAGCTAATTATCGTCTTTTGGCTTAAGGGTTTCTAAAATGAAATTTTTAAGCGCGTTCACTTGCCACGTAGACTACGCTGCATTAGCGGCGAGCCAGCTTTACTGGCCGTGCTTTGAGATTAAATGAATAAGTCAAAGTTTGGTGACTATAGCGCGAGCAGTGGAATTGGTGAATTTACTTTTGTGCTTCCAATAAATACTTGTCAGCATAGCGCTTAACCACGTCGCTGCCGTCCCAAAGTAGGTCGAACAGGTCGGGGTCGATACCGCCGTTATTCCGCATTTTAGTCATAATTTCGTGAGTTTCTTTTAAACTCTTAGGCGTTTTATAAGGGCGGTCATGGCTGGTGAGCGCTTCGAATACATCGGCCACGGCCATCATGCGGGCGGGGATTGACATTTCATCGCCTTTTAAGCCATTGGGGTAGCCTTTGCCATCCATGCGTTCATGGTGAGCGCCTGCATATTCTGGTACGCGGCGGAGCTGTTTGGGGAAGGGCATGCGCTCTAACATATCAATGGAATGCAAAATATGATCTTGAATAATTTTTCTATCGCTGGGGGTAAGTGTGCCGCGCTGAACGCTTAGGTTATCTAATTCATCATCGGTGAAAAACGGGCGCGAATCGCTGACATCAAGCTGCGGAGTCCAGGAATATTTGGTAATTTCTTTTAAGCGATCAATTTCGGCATCAGGCACCCATTCGCGGCCAAGGTTTAGGTTTTGCAAAAACGCCCAATCGGCGCGAATCTGGTGAGTTTTTTCGGCATATTCTTGCTTAGTGATTTTGCCTTTAAGCTCGGCAATTTCTAGGTCGCGGATAAGCACTTCTAAGCGTGTGCCAATCACCTGAATTCTATCGTGGAAGGTGGCAAGCTTCGTGCCTTTTTCTAAAATATAATCGGGGGTGGAGAGCTTGCCGCAATCATGCATCCACGCGGCGATGCGTAGTTCGTACATTTCTTCTTCGTTCAGATTGAATTCTTTGAACGGTGCGGCGTTAGATTCATTGGCGGCTTTAGCGAGCATCTCGACAATAATCGGAATGCGCTGCAAATGGTTGCCCGTATGTTGCGATTTTTGGTCAATGGCTTTAGCCACTAATTGAATGAAAGATTCTAGTAATTCTTCCAAACCCGCAATGAGTAAATCATTATCGAGGGCGATAGCCCCTTGGGATGCGAGCGACTCTACCATGTGCTGTGTTTCTTTTGAAAATGGCTGAATGTTGCCATCAGCATCTTGGGCGTTGGAAAGGCGGATAACGCCAATCACTTCGCGGCGTTTGGTAATCATCGGCACGGCGAGCACCGATTTGGTTTGATAGCCACGGCGCACATCGAAATCTCTTGTAGATTTAAAATCAAACTCAGGATGGTCTTGAATATCTTCAATATTTATCGAATTTTTCGCTAATGCGGCGGCGGCGGTAATAGAGGAATTGTGCGGTTTTCCATTACGCACCAGTTCAACAGGATGGCCGTAGGTAGGCTCGCCCGTAGTGCCGCCAACGTGAATGTTGAGACTGTCGCAATGGCGCACACGCTGCACATAAGCCTCTTCAAGCTCATGTTTGGTAAATAAAATTCCTGCATCAGAATGGGAGATTTGTTTGGCTTTTTCTAAAATCATTTCTAGCAAGCGCTCGATGTTTTTTTCTGCCGAGAGCGCAATGCCAATTTCATTTAATTCATGTAAGTTTGAAGTCATAATTTTATAATAAAGCTTTATAAGCGTAAATGATTGCTAATTTATTAATTGCTCCAAATGTGCTTCTAATTCATCGATTCCGTGCGACCGTATGATAGTTTCAAGCTGTGCGCTATCGCGTTCTATAATGCTGCTAGTGTGAAAGATAATGTCCGATAATTCCCAGCCACCGTTTGTGCCTTTATCGTAAAGATAGGTGAGGGGGATAGTATCGTTTTTGCCCGCAAGGGTCATGAGTACAATGGCCTCCATTTCTTCGTCGGAATGTTCGATGACGCGAATTTGGGCGTTGCAGTGACTGGCAGTAAGCGGGGTGACGCCAACTTCTAGGCGGCGTTTGATGAAGGCGGTAATGGCGTGGTTAAACCGAACGCGTTGTGCCCAGGTCATGACTGGCCAATAATGGGGGAGCAAAAAGCCGAAATCTGGCGCGTTTTCATATTGAGTTCGAAGCGAGAATTCATTTGGTGTTTCGGTAAGTTCTTTTATGCGCTGGTTAAGTGTGGGGGATGGGTTGAGCGATGATTTTTGTAATAACTCGCAGTGGGTTTCGCTAAAATTTTGTAGGAGGGCCAGTTGAGCATTCTCATTGGCGCTGGCACCATAGGAGAAAACTGCAATAATCATTGCACAAACCGCCAAAATCCTTACATTTCCTAACATGTTACTTGATGGAATATCGAATCCGAAAGAACTTCGCAAGCATGATGAAGCCGATTTACGACAAATCGCTGACGAATTGCGCGCGGAGACTATCCGTATTGTGTCAGGCACGGGCGGTCACCTTGGCGCTGGGCTTGGAGTGGTCGAGCTAACCGTCGCGCTGCATTATGTATTTAATACGCCTGAAGATAAATTGATTTGGGATGTGGGGCATCAGTGCTACCCGCATAAAATTCTCACCGACCGTAAAGATAAAATGCACAGCCTACGCCAAAAAGATGGCTTAAGTGGCTTCTGCAAAATTGGTGAGAGCGAATATGATGCGTTTGGGGCTGGGCATAGCTCCACCTCAATTTCTGCAGGGCTCGGCATGGCCGTGGCGCGCGATTTTCAGAAAAAAGATAATGATGTGATTGCGGTCATTGGCGATGGTTCGTTAAGCGCAGGCATGGCTTACGAGGCGATGAATAATGCAGGCCATTTAGGCAACCGCATGATTGTAGTGTTAAATGATAATGATATGTCGATTGCGCCGCCGACAGGGGCGCTGAGCGCTTATTTGTCGCGTATGACATCGTCTGATGCCTATTTAAATATCCGCGATATTGGTAAGATTGTAACGCGTAAATTCCCTGAACCGATGGCGCGTTTTGCTAAGAAAGCTGAACAATATGCTCGTGCGATGGTGAATGGTGGAAATATTTTTGAAGAATTCGGCTTCTATTACGTAGGGCCCGTTGATGGTCATAATATGGAGCACTTGCTTCCTGTGTTGAAGAACATCAAAAACCAAAAAGATTCTGGCCCAATTTTGCTACATGTGGTGACGCAAAAGGGTAAGGGGTTTGTTTCGCCCGAAGTCAGCAGTGAAAAATATCATGCGGTGAAGAAGTTTGATTTAGCGACAAAAGTGCAGGCGAAATCAACACCGAAAGCCCCAAGTTACACAAATGTATTCGCCCAGCAGCTTATGGCCGAAGCCGCTATAGATGATAAGGTGGTTGCGATTACTGCTGCCATGCCATCAGGCACGGGGCTCGATAAATTTGGCGAAGCTTATCCCGAGCGAACGTTTGATGTGGGGATTGCCGAACAGCATGCAGTAACATTCGCGGCAGGTTTAGCGTTGGAGGGCATGAAGCCTTATTGCACGATTTATTCGACCTTCCTGCAACGCGCTTACGACCAAGTTGTGCATGATGTTTGTATTCAAAATTTGCCGGTTAAATTTGCGATTGATAGAGCAGGCTTGGTCGGCGGTGATGGCCCGACTCATGCAGGTGCGTTCGATATTGGTTATCTAACAGCGTTGCCCAATATGGTGCTAATGGCTCCTAGCGATGAAGCCGAATTAATGCATATGGTGCATACGGCGAACGATTATAATACAGGGCCAATTGCATTCCGTTTTCCGCGTGGCGAGGGCGAAGGCGTAGAGCTTCCCGCAGAACCACAAGTGCTGGAAATTGGTAAGGGTCGCATCGTGCGTGAAGGTAAGGGCGTGGCGGTATTATCGTTAGGGTCGCGTTTATCGGCGAGCATGAAGGCGGCTGATGAGTTGGCGAAACAGGGGCTGAATATCACGGTGGCCGATGCGCGATTTGCCAAACCGATTGATGAAGCGTTGGTGGAGCAATTGCTTTCCACGCATGATTTAGTGTTAACAGTTGAAGAAGGTGCAGCAGGTGGTTTTGGCTCGCATGTGCTCGAATTAGCAGCGCTGCAAGCATGGAATACGCAAAGCTATGGGCGCATTGTGCCACTGTTTTTACCTGATATGTTCCAGCAATCCGCCTCGCCGCAAGAAATGCTTGCCGAAGCGGGCTTAGATGCGGATGGTATCGTTAAGCAAATTCAAAAATATCTGCAACCGATAGAGGTCTCTCGTGTCCAGCACCATTCTAGTTAATGCTTCCTCCACCTTGGGCTTAGGTAGCTTGACCTTTAAGGGGCAAACCTACCAATGCACTTTAGGCGCAACGGGGCTAACGGGCGATAAGCGCGAAGGCGATATGAAAACCCCCGTAGGAAGCTTTCCACTAAAAGAATGCTGGTATCGTGCCGATAAAATGGATGCGCCTGTTACGGACTTGCCGTTACGCATTATTGAAAAAGACGATGGCTGGTGTGATGATGTGAAGAGCGATTCTTACAACCGTCCTGTCAAACTCCCTTTCGAGCCCAGCCATGAAGAGCTTTGGCGCGAAGATGATAAATACGATATTATCGTAACGCTTGGTTATAATGATAACCCGTTTAAACCCGGTAAAGGCAGCGCGATATTTTTCCACGTCGCCGCACCTGATTTTTCACCGACGCAAGGTTGCGTTGGCTTAACGAAACAAAATTTACTCGAAGTGCTAACCAGCGCTAAGCCCAATACTCTTATGTGCATCGAAATGGCGATGCCCGAAGCGATTTAACTAAAGGAAAATACAATGAACACACCTGCACCTACACTGACTGACAATGACTATAAAGTAGCTGATATCTCGCTGGCCGATTGGGGGCGTAAAGAGATTTCAATTGCGGAATCTGAAATGCCCGGTTTGATGGCATTGCGCGAAGAGTATAAGGGCAAGGCTCCACTCAAAGGTGCGAATATTGTAGGGTGTTTGCACATGACCATTCAAACGGCTGTGTTGATTGAAACCTTGACTGATTTGGGCGCGACCGTGCGTTGGTCGTCATGTAATATTTTCTCAACGCAAGACCAAGCGGCGGCAGCGATTGCTGCAACGGGCGTTCCTGTATTTGCTTGGAAAGGCGAAACAGAAGAAGAGTATGAGTGGTGCATTCGCCAAACTATCGAAGGCAATGCTGACTGGACTCCCAACTTGATTTTGGATGATGGTGGCGATTTGACCAAAATGATTCATCAAGATTACCCGCACCTTGTTGAAGGTATCCGTGGTACATCAGAAGAAACCACGACAGGTGTGTTGCGCTTGGTGGAAATGGAACGTGCAGGCACGTTGAAAATGCCCGCAATTAACGTAAATGATTCGGTCACGAAATCGAAGTTTGATAATCTTTACGGTTGCCGCGAAAGCTTGCCAGATGGTTTGAAGCGCGCGACTGACGTAATGCTTGCGGGCAAGCGTGTACTTGTTGCAGGTTACGGCGATGTAGGTAAAGGTTGCGCCGATGCGCTTAAAGGCCACGGTGCGCGTGTAACGGTAACTGAAGTTGATCCTATCTGTGCGCTACAGGCTAGCATGGAAGGTTACGAAGTTCTCACGATGGAAGATGCGGTGGCGACAGCCGATATTTTTGTAACCACCACGGGTAACAAAGATATCATCACGCTTGATCACATGCGTGCGATGAAAGACC
>JALZUV010000042.1 GCA_023301245.1 Rickettsiales bacterium | reverse complement strand
CATATCGCGCGGTTCATAGCTAACCCATGCATAAATGCCAAGAAACACCCCTAGTCCAATCGCTAAAATAGCGGCAAGAGTGATGTCTATCCATTTGAAGGTTTGTTTCAGCATGAAATCGGATTAATAATGGACTCATCGCCTTTTTGAAAGCCGTAATCTATGAAACTCGACGCTCACGCGCTGCCTAAAGCCTACCACTGCCCTACATTACCCGCACATTATGCGCAGGTGGATGTAAATACGCTTGCTTATCAATTGCTTATTAGTGCAGCAGGTAACTCACTCTATTTAGCATCACTACTTGATAAATATCCCGCCACCGCTTTAAACTTTATAGCAATGGGCGCGGATAGCAGCTTTGCCACGCTTGATGATAAGTTTTCAAATGAATCTGAAGCGGCTCTAATGCGCAATATTCGTCATTATAAGCAGCAGGCCGCGCTTATCATTGCCCTTGCTGATATTGCTGGGCAATGGAACTTGCAGCAAGTAACCCTTGCCTTGAGCCATGTAGCAACAATTACGCTCAACCATAGTTTTGATTATTTACTTAAGCATTATCAAGCTAAACGCAGCCTGCAAGTAGCGGATGCCGAAGATGGTTGCGGCATCATCGTGCTAGCGCTCGGAAAGTTAGGGGGCGATGAGCTCAACTATTCTAGCGATATCGACCTTATTTTACTTTACGAACATACGAAACTTTCACTGCCCAACGACAAAGCGATACAGCGCACCTTAAACCATTTCGCGCAAGATTTAGTTAAGCTGATGCAGCTACGCACGGCGGAAGGCTATGTGTTTCGCGTCGACCTACGCTTGCGCCCCGACCCCTCCAGCACGCCACTAATGGTAAGCACCGCTGCGGCTATGCGTTATTATGAAAGTGTTGGCCAAAACTGGGAGCGCGCCGCTTATATTAAAGCCAAGCCCATCGCCGGCGATATTGGCGCGGGGGAGAGATTCTTAGAAAACCTCAAACCCTTCATTTGGCGAAAGAGCCTCGATTTCGCAGCCATAAGCGACATTCAATCTATCAAGCGGCAAATGGATAGAGCTTTCGATAATACGGACTTCACTATCGCTGATTATGATGTAAAAAAGGGGTTGGGTGGAATTCGTGAAATTGAATTTCTCGCGCAAATTCATCAATTAATATGGGGTGGGAAAAAGCCTGAGTTACGCTCCAGACGTACGTTGGAAACATATCAGACACTTCAACGGCTTCAGTTGCTATCGGAAACGGAGGTTAAAACTCTTTCCGCTAATTACGAGCAGCTGCGCCATATTGAGCATCGCTTGCAAATGGTGCAAGATGAACAAACCCATACTATCCCTGTAGATGAAGAGAAACGCACCCGTATTGCCTATTTCTGCGGCGATGAAACTTTGGAGATATTCGAAAAATCCCTGCAAGAAATTGTCCGCACCACTCATGAAATTTACGGCGAATGCTTTAACGAAAGCGACTCGCTGGCCGGCGATGGAAAACTGTCATTTACAGGAGTCAGCCACGATAGCGATACGATAAAAACTCTACAGAAAATGGGGTTTAACGATGCGGCGGGAGTCTGCGATAAAATTCAATCATGGCACCGCGGTTCAGTGCCTGCCATGCGGTCGCGCCGTTCGCGTGAACTTTTAACAGAACT
Source organism: Rickettsiales bacterium (assembly GCA_023301245.1). GTDB lineage: Bacteria > Pseudomonadota > Alphaproteobacteria > Rickettsiales > JALZUV01 > JALZUV01. Next base: position 2,158 of record JALZUV010000042.1, on the reverse strand, counting down.
CACACCTGTATTATTACAGCAAATGACTAACCAGCCCGATGCTGATAGCGCCTTTCGCCGCTTCGCACGCTTCTTTTCCAATCTTCCATCAGGGGTTGGGTTGCTCTCGCTACTGCATAGTAATCCGCAGCTATTAGAAACGCTGGTCACCATCATTGGTAATGCCCCGCAAATGGCGCAATATCTTAGCAAGCACCCCGACTGGATGGACGCCCTGCTCACCCTCAATCATGATGAAATATTGACGATTGATAAGCTTAAGCCTGTTAGCCATTACAAAAAAATTAGTAATCGGCCTGAAGAGGCAGCAAGCTGGCTTTGTCGCTATCGTTGCGAACATGAATTTATTCTTGGCTGCCAAGTGTTGGCGGGCATTATGCCGCCGCTTGCAACCCTACCCATCCTTTCACACATCGCCGATAATGCGGTTGTTTCGCTTAGCCAAACCGTGATTGATGCATTTGAGGCTGATTATGGAATCATTGCCGGTTGTAGTTTTGCCGTGGTTGCCCTTGGGCGTTTAGGTTCAAATGAGCTCACCTTTGGCTCCGACCTCGATTTGCTATTTTTATATGATGCTCCAAGCGATGCGGCAGAATCGGATGGTAAGCGAAGCCTCGGCGTTTCGGCCTATTACAACCGCCTTGCGCAACGCATTATTGGACAACTTTCTGCCATGACCCCCGAAGGCCGCCTTTACGAAGTGGATGGCCGTTTGCGCCCTGCTGGTAAAGATGGCCCACTAGCCGTTAGCCTTACCGCTATACAAAAATATTATCGTGAAAATGCTTGGACATTTGAGCGCATGGCGCTGCTAAAACAGCGCATCATTTTCACCACCAATGATAAAATCAACATAGCGGCGCTCATGCAACATAAAGCCGATGCTGCCACTATCAAGCAAGATGCGTTAGAGATGCGCATCCGCCTATGGCAGCAGCATGGCACCAATAACGAATGGAACGTAAAGCAGTCACGCGGTGGCTTGATGGATATTACCTTTATTGCGCAAGTTATCAGCCTGCAAAATATCGAGAAACATCCTGAGCTTATCGGCCTCCCCCTGCACCCGCTACTCGAAAAACTAGCGGCACTAAAGCTGCTTGATAGCGACAAAAGCCAGCAGCTATCGGATGCTTACCATTTTCAACAATCGGTACAGCTGCTAATGCGCCTGTGCCATAATGATGCATCCTCCGAGGTGTTCTCGGTAGGGTTGAAAGAAATGATGGCGCGAAGCCTAGGATTAAAAGAATTTAATCAGGTACAAGAACAGTTGCACCAACACCGCCAAGCCAGCTATAAGCTATTTAACGAAATGATTGGAGATTACCTATGAGCCAAGCCGCTAAACAAGCCGAAATCGAGCAACCGCAAGTGGGCGACAACGCCCCCACTATTAGCCTGCCAAACGAGCAAGGCGAAACCATCTCGCTTGATAATTTCAAAGGTAAAAACGTAGTGGTTTATTTCTACCCGCGCGATGATACTCCGGGTTGCACCACCGAAGGCAAAGACTTCCGTGATATGTATGCACAATTTCAAGATGCTAATACCGAAATTTTCGGCATCTCCAAATGCCCTGTCGCCAAGCACGATAAATTTAAATGCAAATACGACTTCCCCTTTAGCCTGCTATCCGATGAAGATGGCGACGTTTGCGAACGCTATGGCGTTTGGGGCGAAAAGAAGTTTATGGGCAAGCAATATATGGGCATTCAGCGTGCTACTTTCATCATTGATACGAATGGTAAAATTGCCAAAACATGGCCTAAAGTAAAAGTATCAGGCCACGCAGCCGAAGTGCTAGAAGCCGTTAAAACCCTATAGTTTTTCGATGAAAATACTAGTTTTAGGCGCGGGCATTATTGGTGTCACTTCGGCTTATGTGCTCGCGACGCGTGGCTATCAGGTTGAGGTAATCGATCGTGGCACGAGTGCCGCTGCCGAATGCAGCTTCGCCAATGGCGGTCAGCTAAGTTACAGCCATGCTGAACCTTGGGCCACGCCCGCGACACCGCTCAAAGCGCTTAAATGGTTGTTCGATAAAAAAGCTCCTCTCGTCATTCAGCCGCAGTTAGATGCGGGGATGATGAAATGGGGTTTGAAGTTCCTCGCCAATTGCACCCAAGGCCAAATGGAACGCAACACGCTTACC
>JALZUV010000041.1 GCA_023301245.1 Rickettsiales bacterium | reverse complement strand
CCAACGACAGCCTTATGGCGCAAGATAGCATCATTAAACCTATCGAAGTTAATCGCCCGTTTGTGCTGGATACGGAGGCGGTACTGTCCAGCTTATATGATGGAATTTATACGGATAGAAATGGCACGACAGTAATTACCTATAGCTTTGATATTAATAATAAAAAAGTCGAAGCAATCTCCGATACGCTCACCCGAAATGAAAGAGACTTGCAGCCTATTAGCGAGGCCGATAAGGCGATATTTCTTGACCGTTTTGCGCAATTGGAAAATACAATTAATATACGTTTTGAAGAAGCAAAAACTCCGAACGAGGCCTACCTCGCTCCCGTTGCGGGCGATTTATCGAAAGTGAAGCACTCTGAAAGTGGGGCTGTTGGCATTGGTGGCTATGCGTGGTTGCCGCGCAGAGAAGGTTGTGTTTTAGTGTTGGATTCTGAACTAGTCAAAAATCGCGAACATGCTGAAGTGACTATTACTCATGAGCTTGGCCATGCGTTAGGGTTGGCGCATCCTCATTATAGAGCGGGTAAAAAATACGTTCTGTCTAAGGAATATGATAATTACAATACGACGGTTATGAGTTATCGCAATTCTAATATTGGATCCGTTGGTGGAGCTATTGCTGATTATAAAGGCTTGGAAAAGGTCCCGAAAGGTTTTCAGCTCTTTGATTTAAAAATTCTAGAACAAAAATATGGCCGTTCTAAGAAATTGGATAAGCATATTACCCACGAAATTGGCAATGAAAAACAAGTAAAAACCTTGGTGGGCGGCCTTGAGACGACTAATCTTAAAATTAATAATAATGCTGCGCCCACCTTTGTCGATATGCGCTCTGGCGCAGAAAACATCACTTCTACAGGACAAAGTTATTATTGGAGCAATGCGCCTATAAGCAATGTTGAGGCGCTTAATAATGAAGATAACGTCTATCTGGGCAATGAATTTGATAATAACGTCAGCGATGGTAGTGGGTCTTCCATCTTCCTTCCCTCTACAGGAAAGGACACGCTTCGTACGGGCGCTGGCAATGATATTATTCAAATTAGAGGTGAGCCAAACTTTAAGGGCCATGTCGTTATTATGGATTACGATCCCGCTAAAGACCTGATTGAATATAGTAATAAATATATTGAGCGCGTGCGCGTCATTCCCTACCAAAATGGCACGGCCATGTTATTCCAAGATATTAATCATGCGCTGGTTTCAGCGGTTGTATTGCCCTGTACTAAACCTAGAGAATTAGGCCAAGTCGATTGCATTACTGATAGTGAAATTACGAAGCCATTGCACAATGGTTTTACCAAGGTTGAATATGGAAATGATGCTTACCATCACCTTGCAATGGAGGGCGGGCGTATATTCGCTTTGCAAGATTCGGTGGATTTAAAAGAGGTGAGGCTCTCCTACGACCGCGGGCGAGATAATGTAAAATGGGAATTTAAGTTTGAAGATGAAACGCTAAATAATTCTATCACCATTCACGATGCGCCAAATATATCGAGCTGCCATTACGTTAAATTAGATGAGAACTATACTTCTGCTGGCCAATATGAGGGGGCAGTTCACTGTGATACCCCTATCCCGCAAAAAGATGGCAGTATTATTTATTCAGATAAGCAGGGGCACCTCATTAAAGATTTGCGCTATGCTGCTAAGGGAGAGGCTATTAGCCCTCATGAAAATTATACGGTTATTGCGCCAAATGATGCGAGTTATAGATTTGCCCTATCGGATAATAATTATATTCATCGTGGAGAAATGCCGCAAAAAATTGGCTTGTACGCTAGTGCAAATACTGCGGTAAATTTGCTGAATAGTAAGATTGATACTCTCTACATGCTTGGGGGAGAAAAAGTTGAATATGTTGATTGCGGCAATGGCAAGGGTGCTCTTATTGCCTATCAAGGCGATACGTTGTTGAGCGAGTCACTTTATGTTAATAAATTAAAGGGCGATATTGCCGATTTGAAGTTGGTGGATATATTTAACGCCAAAGAGCTGCCTATTACTCCGACTAAGCTCGATAAGTTGAGCCCTGAAATTCGTAAAGAGGTGGAGGCTGGCTTAGCGCAAATGCAAGAGCGTATCAGCGATACAGAGCAAGCCATGAAGAAAAACCAATGGAAGTTAAAAGCGCTTCAGCCGCCTGCGGCCCGCGCTCGCGAATAGTTTTTCTTTTACTTGCATCAGGCTCACAGCGACCTATAACTAATCCTTAACGAAAAAAAAGAATAATTAAGGCAGGGTTAAAATGGATAAGAAAAAAGCACTCGATACCGCATTATCACAAATTGAAAAATCATTCGGCCAAGGTTCCATCATGAAGTTGGGCGCGCAAGAAGCGTTGAATGTTGAGGCAATTTCGACAGGTTCATTAGGGCTGGATATCGCACTGGGTGTCGGTGGCGTACCAAAAGGTCGTATCATCGAAATTTACGGTCCTGAAAGTTCAGGTAAAACCACGTTGACGCTGCATATTATTGCCGAAGCACAGAAAAAAGGCGGCACAGCAGCCTTTATTGATGCTGAACATGCGCTCGACCCTGTTTATGCGAAAAATCTTGGCGTAAATACTGATGAGTTGGTTATTTCGCAGCCTGATACGGGCGAGCAAGGTCTTGAGATTGCCGATACGCTTGTGCGTTCTGGCGCAGTGGATGTGTTGGTGATTGATTCGGTAGCTGCACTCGTGCCTCGCGCCGAGCTAGAAGGCGATATGGGCGATAGCCACATGGGTCTGCAAGCGCGTTTGATGAGCCAAGCATTGCGTAAATTGACGGGTTCTATTTCAAAATCAAAATGTACGATTATCTTCATTAACCAAATTCGTATGAAAATTGGTGTGATGTTTGGTAACCCTGAAACCACCACGGGTGGTAACGCGTTGAAATTCTACAGCTCGGTTCGTATGGATATTCGCCGTATTGGTGCGCTGAAAGATAAAGAAGAAGTGGTGGGTAACCACACGCGTGTGAAGGTGGTGAAGAACAAAGTAGCGCCGCCATTCAAGCAAGTTGAGTTTGATATTCTTTATGGCGAAGGTATCTCGAAAGAGGGTGAAATTATCGATATGGGCGTTAAAGCCGAAATCGTTGAGAAAGCCGGTTCATGGTACAGTTACGAAAGCCAACGTATTGGCCAAGGTAAAGAAAATGCTCGTAAGTTCTTGAAAGAGAACCCTGAAATTTCTGCGGAAATTGAAAAGAGAGTACGTGAAGAAGCAGGCCTACTCGCCAAGAAGATGGAAGATCCATCTATTGCCGATGATCCACAAGCCAAAGAAGAAGCTGTCGCTTAACCATTAGCGATAATATCGCCCAAATTTTGGGCAAATAAAAAAAGGGGGGAGTTATCACCAAGTGATACGCTCCCCCATTTTTAATGTGCTTTCGGCATGCGCCAAATTTTCCATGCGATTGGAAAATAATAGAGTGACGCTAAAAAAGCCAAGAGCATGCCAACACCTGCTTTTTGTGGAAAGAAGGCTAATATTGATGCCGCAAGCACGCACTGGATTGCTATTGCTTGGTGCATCCAAATATCTTCTTCCACGATTAATGGGAAAAAATCTTTGGTCGCAAAGCAAAGGTATGCATTAACAATCAACAAGTTGATTGGTAAAAAGTAGCCTATTGGTTCCATCCATCCAAGTTGGAATAAGTGGATGACAATCGTCGCTACTAAACAAAAAATCATTAAAATTATTTTATTCATGATTTTAGTTTTTAATTCTGGGTTTCCAAAAAGTTAGTGTCTCAAATAATATGAGAAAAAGCCTTCTGAAAAGTAACCAGAGGGTTAAGTAATAGCCTTTAGTATAAACCATTGACAGTTCGAGTAAAAATGACAGTTTAATGACAAACGAAAGCGAGGCTTCCTCATGAACCTACACGGTAAAACAGTGCTTATTACGGGTTCCACCAGCGGTATTGGCTTGGCGCTAGCGCAGCATTTTGCGAGCGCGGGCTGTAATATCGTTATGAACGGTTTTGGCGATGCCACGCAGATTGAGGCGAACCGCGCCGCGTTGGAGGAGCGCGGCATCCGCGCGCTCTACCATGGTGCCGATATGACCAAGCCCGATGAGATTGAGGCCATGTGCAATGCTGCTCTCAAAGCTTTTGGAACGGTGGATATTCTCGTTAATAATGCAGGCATTCAGCATGTAAAACCTATTGATGAATTCTCACCTGAAAAATGGGATGCGATTATTGCGATTAATTTATCCTCGGCATTTCACACCACCCGCTTGCTGGCGCCTGCGATGAAGGCCGCTAAGTGGGGCAGGGTGATAAACATGGCCTCGGTACATGGATTGGTCGCGTCGCCCTTTAAGGCGGCTTATGTGGCGGCTAAGCATGGTATATTAGGGTTAACTAAGGTGACGGCGCTAGATTTGGCCGAGTTTGGTATTACCGCCAATGCGATTTGCCCCGGATATGTAAAAACGCCGCTAGTAGAAAAACAAATACCCGAACAAGCGGCGGCGCATGGTATCTCGGAAGAAGAAGTGATTAAGAAAGTGTTTCTTAAAAATCACGCTGTTAAAAAATTCGTTAAAACGGAGGATATTGCGGCCTTGGCCGAGTTTTTATGCTCCGATGCGGCGGCCACTATATCGGGTATAGGCCTGCCAATTGACGCTGGCTGGTCGGCTCAGTAAGTTTTCCATTATAGAGTAGTACATTTTATAAATGTTATATTTATGTGGCAGCCTATTAGCACTACATAATAATCGCAGGTAGCCATGCATT
>JALZUV010000040.1 GCA_023301245.1 Rickettsiales bacterium | reverse complement strand
TCCACCGCTCTTAAAGGTAAAACCGAACAAGAAATTAAACGCCTAGGATGCTAGAAGGTTTTTCTAAAACATTAGAAAAATTTTGCCCCAATATTACCCCCCTTACCATCGCCCTCTCTGGCGGTTCGGATAGCCTTGCACTGCTGCATTTAGCGCATCAAGCCTTCCCCCAATCTCACCTTATTGCGCTAACGGTTGACCATCAGTTGCGTAAGGATTCCTCAACCGAAGCGCAGCAAGTAGCACAATGGATGCAAACACTAGGCATTGAGCATCATATTTTAACGTGGCAACATGGCGATGTAACAGGCAACCTGCAAGCCAGTGCCCGCCACGCCCGCTACCAGCTAATGACCAACTGGTGCAAAGCGCATAATCGCCCCAGCCTATTGCTAGGCCACACGCAAGATGACCAAGCCGAAACCATCGCCTTCATGCAGCAACGCGGCGCGGGGCCTGTGGGCTTGGCAGGCATGTCAGCCATACGCGAAGCCAACGGCATCACCCTGCTACGCCCCATTCTCGGCCATCAGCGAAATGAGCTGCAAGCGTGGCTACGCGAACAATCGATTGATTGGGTAAGCGATCCTTCCAACAATAACACCGATTTCACCCGCATTAAAATTCGCCAAGCCCTTACCGAAAACCCTGCTCGCAAGGCTGAACTACTGCAATTAGGCAGAGAAATGTCCATAGAACGTATGGAGATTGAAAAACTGCATGCCAAATTTGTTGAAACACATATTACCCCCCAGCAATCCACGCTTGAATGCTCACTGCTCGCATTTCTTATGCTAGATGAAGCCCAAGCCGCCTATAGCTTAGGCCGCATGATTTGCCATGTTGGGGGCAAAGACTATCCGCCGCGTTACGCAAAACGATTGCATTGTTTAGAAAAACTCAAAAAAGGCAGCGAATCTAAATTCACGCTAGGCCTGTGCCAGCTAAAGGTGGTGAATGAGAAACTCACCCTCTCACCTGAAAAAGATAATCAAGTTTTTGGGGTGAAAGCTCTTGTTACCTCGCCATTTAGCCCTATATTTCAACCATGAATAATAATTTTACCAAAAATCTCACTCTGTGGCTCATCATCGGCGTTGTACTGATGGTACTTTTCAACCTGTTTCAGGGAGGTGCGGAAAATAAAAATCAGCAAGAGACTGCTTTCTCTGATTTCCTAAATCAGGTCGATGCAGGCCAAGTGAATGAAGTCGCTATCAAAGAGGCGATGGATACTGGAACCACCATTACGGGTAGCTACGACAATGGCACTGAATTTAAAGTTCAGGCTCCTACTTATCCTGATCTCATTCCGCAATTGCGCGACAAAGGTGTAAAAATTACCGCCCTGCCCGCTAGCTCTGGCATGGATAGCTTCTGGAGTGTTATCCTTTCGTGGTTCCCAATATTGCTGCTTATTGGTGTCTATATTTTCGTCATGCGCCAAATGCAAGGCGGCGGTGGCAAAGGCGGAGCCATGGGCTTCGGTAAATCACGTGCGAAAATGATGACCGAAGAAAACAACAAAATCACCTTTGACGATGTCGCAGGTATTGATGAAGCCAAAGAAGAGCTCGAAGAGATTGTAGAGTTCCTAAAAGATCCTGGAAAATTCCAGCGCCTTGGCGGTAAAATTCCAAAAGGTTGTCTACTGGTAGGCCCTCCAGGTACGGGTAAAACCTTGCTGGCCAAAGCCATTGCGGGCGAAGCGGGCGTGCCTTTCTTCACCATTTCAGGCTCCGACTTTGTTGAAATGTTTGTGGGTGTCGGTGCATCGCGTGTGCGCGACATGTTCGAACAAGGCAAAAAATCCGCCCCCTGCATTATCTTTATCGATGAGATTGATGCCGTAGGTCGCCATCGTGGCGCTGGCATGGGCGGCGGTAATGATGAACGAGAACAAACGCTTAACCAACTTCTCGTTGAGATGGATGGGTTTGAAGCGAACGAAGGCGTAATCCTCATCGCCGCGACCAACCGCCCTGATGTGCTTGACCCTGCACTCCTACGCCCCGGTCGTTTTGACCGCCAAGTGGTGGTGCCGAATCCTGATATTGCAGGCCGCACGAAAATTCTCGAAGTGCATTTGAAAAAAGTGCCTGCTGCGCCTGATATGAATGCGAAAATTATCGCGCGCGGAACTCCAGGTTTCTCAGGTGCTGATTTGGCGAACTTAGTCAACGAAGCTGCCCTCCTCGCCGCTCGCCGTGGCAAGCGCGTAGTCACCATGAAAGAAATGGAATCTGCCAAAGATAAAGTGATGATGGGTGCAGAGCGCAAATCAATGGTGATGAGCAACGATGAGAAAAAACTCACCGCTTTTCACGAAGCTGGCCACGCCCTCATCGGCGTGAAGATGGAAGATTCTGACCCGATTCATAAAGCCACCATCATCCCTCGTGGCCGCGCTTTGGGCATGGTTATGCGCCTACCTGTGGCCGATCAACTCTCTATCACTCGCGACAAACTCTATGCTGATTTGGCTGTGGCAATGGGTGGCCGCGTGGCGGAAGAACTCGTTTTTGGTTATGGAAAAGTAACCTCTGGTGCATCCTCCGACATTCAACAAGCCACCCGTATGGCCAAAGCGATGGTGACGCAATGGGGCATGTCTGATAAATTAGGCCCAATGGATTATAGCGCTGGCGGCGGCGGAGAGCCGTTCCTCGGTGCAACTTACGGCGGCCAAGGCAAAGCCAATTCTGAAGAAACTGCCGCATTGATTGATGGTGAAGTTCGCCGCATTCTAGATGAATCTTACGACACAGCCACCAAGCTGCTCAAGAAACACCGCAAAGAACTCGACTTAATCGCCAACTCGCTACTCGAATATGAAACGCTGACGGGCGAAGAAATTGACGAACTTATCGCCAATGGAAAGATTGAGCGCTCTGTCGATGAATCTGCCAAAATGGTCGTAACCCCTTCTGCCTTGCCATCGCGCCGTAAGAAAAAGGAATTGGAAGATAAAAAACCTGCCAAACCTGCTAAGGCGGACACTAAGCCCGCGGCCAAAGCGAAACCAAAAGCAAAAAAAGACACTAAAAAGGACGGTGACAAAAAATGACCGAACGCCAATTTTTCGGCACGGATGGTATCCGTGGCACCGCCAATAAATACCCAATGAAAGCCAGTATTGCGCTGCAACTTGGTAAAGCAGCGGGTAGTTATTTTACTCGTGGCGAACATCGCCATCGCGTGGTTATTGCCAAAGACACACGCCTTTCAGGCTATATGATTGAAAACGCCCTCACCGCAGGTTTTCTCGCGGCGGGTATGGATGTTATCCTCGTTGGGCCGCTGCCCACGCCAGCGGTTGCCATGCTCACCAAATCAATGCGCGCAGACTTAGGCGTGATGATTTCCGCCTCGCATAACCCCTATTACGATAATGGCTTAAAGCTCTTCGGCCCTGACGGATTCAAATTATCCGAACGCACCGAATTGGCTATTGAAAGCCTAATGCAAAACCCAACAGATGAACAATTAGCTGACCCTAGTGCACTCGGCCGCGCACGCCGCATTGAAGATGCTCGTGGCCGCTATATTGAATTTGCTAAAGCCACCTTCCCCAACGACCTCGACCTCTCTGGCTTACGCGTCGTTATCGATTGCGCCAATGGTGCAGCTTATAATGTTGCCCCCACCGT
>JALZUV010000039.1 GCA_023301245.1 Rickettsiales bacterium | reverse complement strand
AGTGGTGTGGGCACATTAGGGTTGGTGGATGATGATAGAGTTTCCCTTTCCAACTTAAGCCGTCAAATTCTGTTTGAAACTGCCGACATTGGCCGTAAGAAAGTTGAAGCCGCCGCTGATAGATTATCGGAAATGAATGAAGAAATTACTCTTGAGCCTCACGCCACGAAGCTTAACAACAGCAATGCCGAAGCGCTTATTAGCCGCTATGATATTATTGCCGATGGGTCAGATAATATAAATACTCGCCTACTGGTAAACGCCACTTGCCATGCGCTAGGTAAGCCACTTATTTCCGCCGCCATTCACCGTTGGCAAGGGCAGCTTTATCGGTTTGATACGGCGGATGGAAGCGCCTGCTATCAATGCCTCTACCCTACACCGCCGACACAAGATGAAATGCCCACTTGCGCCGAATCGGGCGTATTATCGCCATTGGCAGGAATGATGGGAAGCTGGCAAGCAGTGGAGGTAATAAAGCAGATTATCGGGCTGGGCGATAAAGGCATTTTACACCGCCTAAATTGCCAAACAGGCGAAGCAAAACAGGCTAAAATTCAAAAAGATATCACCTGCCCTGTATGTTCTTAATTGATTTCTCATTTTGTAACGGCTAGAAATAGCGCCTTAAATATAGGGTAATTACTTATGCGTTTCTTTAGCTTATTCATCACCATCATTTGCCTTGCCTTCACAGCGCAGGCACAACTTAAAATTGATATTAATCGTGGCCATTCCAGCCCGATGCCCATTGCGGTGACCAACCCAACAGGCGCTAGCGGCGATGCCCAACGCATTGGTAATCAAATTATGGAAGTCGTCACGGCTGACCTTGAACGCTCTGGCTTATTCCGCCCCATCAACCAACAAGCATTTATCCAAGTTATTAGCTCGGGCAATGCCGTTCCACGCTTTGCTGACTGGCGTCAAATTAACGCACAAGCGTTGGTCACAGCAGTGATTGAACCTAAAGGCGGCGATAATTTCCGCCTCGCCTTCCGCCTGTGGGATGCTTATGGCGAAAAGCAATTAGCGGGTAAAGAGTTTAACACGTTCCGCAGCAACTGGCGCCGTGTAGCTCACTTAATGGCCGATGAAATTTATAAACGTATGACCGGTGAAGATGGTTATTTTGACAGCCGCATCGTTTATGTGGCCGAATCAGGCCCTGCGAAAAAGCGTATCAAACGGCTCGCTATTATGGATCAAGATGGCGCAAATCATAAGTTCCTAACGGGCGGCGGTAGCTTGGTGCTAACGCCACGCTTCTCGCCTGATAGCCAAGATATTCTCTATATGTCTTACGCCACGCGTAGCCCGCGCGTGCACCTGCGCGACCTACAAACAGGCCGCGAAGAATCCTTAGGTAAATTCAATGGAATGAGCTTTGCTCCACGCTATGCAAATGATGGTAACCGTATGCTAATGTCGATTGCCCGAAACGGTACGACGAACCTGTATGAGATGAACCTGCGTTCACGTTCAATGCGTAAATTAACAGATACACGCGCCATTGACACCTCGCCTTCTTATTCGCCTGATGGTGGCCGCATTGTGTTTGAATCGGATCGTGGTGGCTCTCAACAGCTCTATACCATGAATGCTAATGGCAGCGGCGTGAAGCGTATTTCCTACGGCGACGGGCGTTATGCCTCGCCTGTATGGTCGCCACGCGGTGACTGGATTGCCTTTACAAAAATAAAAAAGGGCCGCTTTTATATTGGCGTTATGCGTAAAGATGGCTCAGGCGAACGTGTGATTGATGAGGCCTTCTTAGTTGAAGGGCCAACATGGTCACCCAATGGCCGCGTACTTATCTATACACGCCAAGGCCGCAGCGGCAGCCCTGCACTTTATAGTATCGATATTACTGGGGCTAATAAGCGTCGCGTAAAAACCCCAATGGGAGCGTCTGACCCAGCGTGGTCGCCACTACTACCCGTTTAGGTAAATTATCGTTGATTTTTAGATATTTTCCGCAATGATGCGTTATTAAATTTTAATACTCTTGAAAGGTATAAACCATGCGTTCTTTAAAAATTACTTTAGCTGCTGCAGCAGCGCTTACTCTCCTCGCTGCTTGTGAAACTGCTCCTAATGAGGGCGGCACTCTTGACGGCGCTAACAGCGGTTACGAAGATTCAGGTAACTTTGGTGTGGGTAATGACGGCACAGTAACTCCAGGTTCACAAGCTGATCTTGAAGCAAACGTAGGCGATCGCATCTTCTACGCAACAGGCAGCTCTGTTGTGGGTGGCGAAGGCCAATCAACGCTAGAGCGTCAAGCTTCATGGCTACAACAACATTCAAACGTGAATGTTATCATCGAAGGTCACGCCGATGAGCGCGGCACTCGCGAATATAACTTAGCACTCGGCGAACGTCGTGCGAATGCAGCAAAAACTTACCTTGTAGGCCAAGGCATTTCACCATCACGCCTCTCTACCATCTCTTATGGTAAAGAACGTCCATCAGTTCTAGGGCATAGCTCTTCTTCATGGTCGCAAAATCGTCGCGCTGTAACAGTGGTTGCTAACTAAGCATCCGCTTGATTTTAAACTAAACCCCGTGTAAGACAATGGCTCTTACACGGGGTTTTTTATGATGATGAAAAAATATTTTCTTTTTATTCTGGTCGCGCTTTTTGCTGCACCAGTTTTTGCTCAAGGTAATTTTGGTAATGCCAGCCAGCTTGGTGGGCAAGTGCTTCAACTCGAAGAACAAGTCCGCCAAATGCGTGGCGAGAACGAAAACCTACGCCATCAACTCGACCAAATGAAAGCGCAGCAACGCCGCTTCCAAGAAGATATGGAATTTCGTTTAAACGGCAACACAGGCGCTCCCGCTATGCCAGTCGCCGCGCCAGCATTGCCTGCAAACAATGGTTTGCCACATGCGGGAAATTACACACCGCCAGCACTCCCTGCCCCTACCGCGCTAACGCCACCTGTATTACCTACGCCTGAATATAGCGGCATGGGCTCGCCTGAAATGGGCAGCGTTACGGTACCAGCTGCATCTAACACAAGCTTCGAAATCTCACCTACACCTAACACTCTAAGGCTGCCAAGCGAAAGCCCCTCCACCCCGCGCGAGCTTTATAACCAAGCATTTCAAATGCTAAATCAAAGCAATTATGAAGGGGCTGAAAAGGCCTTTTCTCGCTTTACCAACGACTTCACCAGCGACCCGCTCATTGGCAATGCATGGTACTGGTTGGGCGAAACTTACTACGTGCGCCGCAATTATGTGCAAGCCGCTGACAGCTTCCGCCAAGGTTTCTCCGCAATAGAAGACGGGCCAAAAGCAGGCGATAATTTATTAAAACTCGCCATGTCACTCGCCGCTTTGGAAAAAGA
>JALZUV010000038.1 GCA_023301245.1 Rickettsiales bacterium | reverse complement strand
GCCTTAGTAAGACCAACACGCTCAAGCGCTTGAATCCCGCGCGAGGTAAGCACTAAATTAATAGAACGCCCTGCAGCAATATCAACTTTTCTCATATCAGGGCGGCGCTCATAGAGCTTAACTTCATACCCTTCATTAGCGAGTAGAACAGCCGTCAGCGAGCCGACCAAACCACCGCCAACTACATGGATGGTTTCTTGGCTCATGCTGCTAATTCCATTCCCAATTGTTTGGCAAATATTTCAACAAAGCGATAAACATCGCGGTAGCTATTATAGAGCGGCATGGGGGCTACACGAATGCAATCAGGCTCGCGCCAATCGCAAATTACGCCTGCAGATTCTAGCGCTTCAAAGGCCTGTTTACCATTTTCATGCACCACAATTGACAATTGCGCGCCGCGCTGAGCAGAGTCGCGCGGGGTCATAATGCTAAAGGCATCGCTGTTTAAACTATCGAGCAGAAATTCAAAATATCCCGTAATTATTAAACTCTTTTCGCGCAGCGCTTTCATGCCTACTTCGTCAAATATCTCAAGCGAAGCTTTGACTGCGGCCAGCGATAAAATAGGCGGGTTCGATAGCTGCCAACTTTCAACGCCACCAATGGCTTTAAACTCTGGCCCCATGGTAAAGCGAGTATCTTTATCATGCCCCCACCAGCCTTCAAAGCGTGGCAGATTGGCATGTGCATGACGCTCATGCACAAACGCGCCTGCGATACTTCCAGGGCCTGAGTTGAGATATTTATAACTGCACCAGCAAGCAAAATCGACATCCCAATCATGTAATGATAAAGGCGCATTACCTGCTGCATGAGCAAGGTCGAAACCAACGAGGCAACCCTTCGCATGGCCAGCTTTGGTAATAGCCTCCATATCGAATAATTGACCAGTGTAATAATTCACGCCGCCTAGCATAATTAGGGCTACGCTATCGCCTTCGCGTTCGATAAGCTCGAGGATATCTTGCGTATGTAATGTTGCTTCACCTGCTCGTGGCATTAACTCAATCAGCGAGTCTTCATGCGCGTAGCCATGGAATTCAATTTGCGACTTCACCGCATATTGATCAGACGGGAATGCCCCACCTTCGATGATAATTTTATGGCGAGTTGTCGTTGGGCGATAGAACGATACCATCAATAAATGCAGGTTGACGGTAAGCGTGTTCATTGCCACCACTTCGGTTGGTTTAGCTCCTACAATTTTTGCGTAACTTTCCGTTAAAAACTCATGATAAGGCAACCACGGATTTTTCGCATGCATATGCCCTTCAACGCCCAGTTTTTGCCAATCTTTAAGCTCTTGCGCAATGGCCGCCTCGGTACGTTTTGGTTGTAAGCCAAGCGAGTTTCCACAGAAATAAATAGACTCTTTACCATTAGCTTCAGCGATGTAAAATTCATCGCGATATTTCGCCAGCGGGTCAGCCGCATCTAGCTCTTTGGCAAAGACGGCATCGGTTCGGTAATTCATGTTTCAGTAACCTCATATAAAATTGGGTGGCTGGGTGCTGCGTCCATCATAAGTGCGGCAACTTGCAAATCTAGCAGATAGTTTCCATCCTTAATTTCATCTGCAACATAGATAAGTTCAGTGATAGTTTTAGGTGAAATATTAGCCATATCAACATCGTGACTACCTTGGGAAATATTCCAAAAAATATGATGATTAGAAAGTTTTCCTTCATCGTCTAAACGGTCAACTGAGGGAGTATCAATCAGCAAATGTTTCACGCCAATATCAGCAACAAACTCCATCGCTTCGGTAGTAAAAAATGCAGGAATTTCGGTGCTATATTTACCTAGTCTTTTAGGCAAATTATTAGGTGACGTTCTGACAATAAGCGACTCTATAAATTCATTATTATTGATTAAATTTTGCAAATTACTTTTCGTAATAAGCGCATCGTCGCTACTACATTCAACGGCGTAAGTTTCATCTGTTTCGCTTGGCTTTACAGGCAGCACGGTTACTACAGTTGCAGGTGTAATACCGCCGCTAAATACATCCGATATACAAATACGCTCATGCGAAATATGGCCAACGCATTCAGTGTGTGTTCCGTGTAAATGAGGAGCAAATGTTAGCAGCTCGCAGTTACAACTTCCGCCTTGTTGAACATCGCCAATATAGTCACCCGCAGCGTAAGCCTTTGCGCTTGCAGAGGGTGCACCAAAAGCGGTTAATCCCTCGCCGCTAAAATCGACAGGGATAGTGATATCGAGCGGTTTACTCGTATCAGCGTGGTACGTTTCGCCACCAATTTCTACGGATAATTTCATAACCCTAACCACTCCTTCGCCGTGCCTGATAGAATGCGCTGCTTTTGTTGCAAGTCTAATAATGGCAAGCGGCGAGCCCCGTCGCGATTGTCGTGCGCCAGCCAGTTAAAATGCCCCCATGCCGCGGCGCGCTCAGCATCGTTGCTGGGCAAATGCTCAATCATGTGGCCAGGGTAAATGCCTTTTGCTTGCGGATACGGACATTTATTGCCTTTAGCATCCACCATGGTTTGCCCATCAAACGGGTCAACCTCGCCTAGTGGGTATGGATAATCCGAACCCATCGCAATCCAACTTGCGCCGAGCGTATTCACCAACAACTCTAACACCCAAGGGTTATGGGTCAGCGTATCCGTATAAATATTACAATCGCGCACCGCATCATAAGGGTTCTGGTTTGATGATTTCTCGAACAAATCTGGGCGGCAATAAGCGCCATGCTCTAAACGACCCAGTAAGGTTGGGAACACGCCACCACCATGCGCATACAGCACCCGCAGGTTTGGCAAACGCTCATGCACACCACCAGTACGCATCGCATCAAAGGCCAACGCTGTTTCCATCCCCATCGCAATCAACCATGGCCGCCAGTTGCGCGAGGCATTCATGCGGCGCTTCAACCCCACTTCCGAGGGCGACATAAAACCGCCCCAAGGGTGAATGAAAATGGCCATATCCATTTGCGCGGCTGCTTCAAATATCGGGAAAAATTGTGGGTCGTCTAACTCAACACCATTGATGTTCGACAGCACTTCGATGCCTTGAAATCCCATCGCCTTGATACGCTGCATCTCTTTAATCGAAAGTTCGCTTGAGCGCATTGGCAAAGCCCCAAGCGCTACGAAACGCTTCGGAAATTGCGCGACCATTTTGGCGTTATCATCATTGAGAATTTTGCAAATCTCCGCTGCATCTTCCAGATTATCGACATAGTCGGGAATCATCATCGGCGTGGGCGAAATCACCTGCACATCCACCCCGTGCGAATCGCATTCATCAACTCGCACTGCGCCTTCATAAGCATTCGCTTCAATCTCGCGAACGGTTTCACCGCCGCTGTTAATCATCTGCGCGCAGCAAGGTTTGCTGGCGTGGGATTGAATGCGCACGAAGTTGCTATAATGGGTAAAGCGCGCGAGCTTATCGTATGTATCAGGCGAGAGGGTCGTGTGCGTATGCACATCCCATTTCTCCGTCGGTTGATACGGATAACTCATCACGTACCCTTCGGTGGCATTACGTGGCCACAGTCATTGCAGGCACGATTTTCTTCACTGTTCCAAAAGCGGTCGAACAGTGGCGGCAAATCGTCAACGATACTTTTTAGCGGCACAAATTCTTCGTGAATTTTACTATTACATTCGTCGCAATACCATGCGAAACCATCTAGCTCGTCTGCATGTCGTTTGCGTTCAATAACGAGGCCAACAGTATTTTCGAAACGCTGTGGCGAGTGGTGAATGTGCGGCGGAAGTAGGAACATTTCACCTTCCTTGATGGTAACGTCTTTTGGCTTGCCGTCTTCCATCACCTTCAACACCATGTCGCCTTCTACTTGATAGAAAAACTCTTCACCGGGGTCATCATGGTAATCTTTGCGGATATTAGGACCACCAATAATCATGATGATAAAATCGCCAACTTCATAGACCATCTTATTGCAGACGGGCGGCTTTAGTTGGTCGCGATGTTCTTCTATCCACGCTTGCAAATTTATGGGGGGGAGATAACTCATTTCATTACCGCCGTACATTTCAACTCAATCGCAATTGGGGTTGGAAGTTTGTTAATTTCGATAGTCGTGCGGCAAGGTGGGTTTTTGCCGAAATACTCTGCCCATAGTGTATTATAGGCCTTAAAATCATCATCCATATTAGTGAGAAAAACTGTTACATCTACGAGGTCTTCCCAACTAGCGCCTGAACTTTCTAGAATATCGCGCACGTTGTTAAAGACGCTGCGACATTGGGCTTCGATATCGTAATCGACAATCTTGCCATTATCATCCAGCGTTACACCAGGAATAACTTTAGTGCCTTTTTGGCGAGGACCAACGCCTGATAAAAACAATAAATCTCCCACGCGACGAGCGTGCGGATAAGCCCCGACAGGTTCTGGTGCGGTATTTGAATTGTGGGTTACTTGATTTGACATGATAATAACTTACTCCTTAAACGGGTCTTGTCACCGTTTTTTCTTCTGTGAAAAATTGCAGGGCGCGCCATTTACCTTCGCGGCCGATACCTGATTTTTTGACCCCGCCAAAAGGCGTATCTAAATCGCGCAAGTTCCAGCAATTCAGCCAGACAATTCCGCTTTCAATTTCGGCCGCCATTCGCTCGGCGCGGGCATCGTCCGTTGTCCAGACCGAAGCGGCTAAACCGTACTCGGTACTATTGGCAAGCTCCAACGCTTCGGC
>JALZUV010000037.1 GCA_023301245.1 Rickettsiales bacterium | reverse complement strand
ATGGAGTCATGAGGCACTTCGCCTTCACGTTTTAGGCGACGGTTAAGGCCAATGGAACTTGCCAAGCCGACGGCTTTTGGTAAATGCGAAGCAATGGTGCTGGTTTGCGGTGGCACGAATAGTGGCTTGCTGCCCAACACTTTATGACGACCTCCAGAGATGGGGTCGTCTTTACTGGCGGCAAAGCTCAGCAGCATATCTTGCACGATATCAATTTCAGGCTTCTTCTTCGCACGCTCAATAAAAAAGGCAGCATCGCGGTAATGTAAAAAGGCCATATCATCGACACGGAAAGCGGCGGCAATGGCGGCGTTGCCCTCATGGCCAGAGCTACCAATAGTGTAGAAACTTTCGCCACGGTTTTTCAATTGGCGCGAAACTCTATCGAGGGCGCGGCTTAAAAACTGGCTTTCGATAATTTGCTTTAAACGGGCCGCATCAAGCTGTGCCTCTGCCAAAGAAAGGGTGGAGGCGACGGGTAAATCGTTAGATTTTACCCGTTTTATAAAATTGTCATGGACAATGGCGACACGGTCTTGCATGAGCCATAAATGCCAGCAAATTTGCGGGGAGTCAATGGGAGGGTGCTGCGAAATCTACTTGCATTCATTAACAAAAGTTAGTAAATAGCGGCATAGAAGATTTAAAAGAAGGATTCTAATATTATGACCGACGTTATTTATGCACCAATTTTAGGCCAATCCAATGGCGGAAATATGAATAATTTTGTCGGCGATAGTGACGCTGGCTATACGATGTTAGAAAATGGTTTGAGCGATATTACAGGCCTAACCGTACAGAGTGCCTTTATCGACTCTAATTCCGGTGACCCGATAGATTTAGCCGTAGGTGGCAGCACCGTGGACGGGAATAACTCTAATTTACCAGATTATAAAATTTGGTGGTATCCTGATACGGATGCACCAGGTGGCGCGCTATTGAATGCGGTAGCTTTGTTAAAATCGCAATTTGCCACGCTAGAACAGCAGGGCGATGTGAAAACGGCTATCATTTGGTCGCAGGGCGAACATAGCTCTGAAGTGATTGGCCTTGCGGCAAACCAAGCCGAATTAACAGCACGTTACGAAGCGGCTACCGAGGCAGTGTTTGATTATATTATTGCAGAGCTTGGTGGTGATATTGATTTTTACATAGTGCAAACAGGAAATTTTGTTGATGAAGGTGCCTTGAACTCGGGCGATAGCCCTGCCGAAGTGGCGGCTATTCAAGGGGGTACGGATTTGGTGAGTGCTGCGCAAACTAGTTTAGCGGCAAGCCGCAGCGATATTCATATCGCGGCTAATTATGATGATTATCAAACTGATTATGAAACGGGTCTTCCTGCTCAAGCTGCTGATAAATGGCATTTATCAGGCGATAGTTACGAAGTGGTTGGTACAGATTTAGCCAAGTTTATTGGTGCTGATTTAGGTTTTACTGGCAGCATTAATGATGCTCGTATTATTGAGGGCACTAGCGCCGCAGATGTACTTGCAGGTAGCACGGATGATGAAACACTGACCGGTGGCGATGGCGACGATAACCTGCGCGGGCGCGAAGCGAATGATTATCTTCTTGGCGGCGATGGCGTTGATGTTCTGCGCGGCGATGCAGGTAATGATGTACTCTTAGGTAATGCAGGCAATGACCGCGCCTATGGCGGTAGCGGCAATGATGCGATTATCGGCGGCACAGGCAATGATATTTTGCGTGGCGAATCAGGTGCTGATTTCTTAAAAGGCGATGAAGGCCGCGACCAACTTCGTGGCGGCGACGGTAACGACATTCTAGATGGTGGCGCAGGTCGCGACCATCTCGAAGGTAGCGCAGGTGCTGATACGTTTATTTTTACCTATGCTAGCGATTCGGTTCGTACTGGCGTACAGCAAGATGCTATTGTGGATTTTGAAGTTGGTGTCGATACCATTGATATTTCAAACTTAGGATTCACTAATATTGCCACTGGTACTACCGAGGCAGGTGAGTTGCGCGTTATTTATAATACAAAGCTCAACCGCACTTATGTGCGTGACGACCATGGTAGCGATTTTGAATTTTACCTTGAAGGTGATTATTCAAGCTCGCTTACCAATAGCTCGTTTATTTTCGACGGCGTAAATAGTGGCGGCAGCAGCGGTAATGTAAGTTCCAATATTCTTGGTACGGAAGCGGCCGACACGTTGGTCGGAACTACTGATAGCGAAGTTATTAGAGGCTTTGGCGCTGATGATGTTATCAATGGCGCGGCGGGTTCGGACACTCTCAACGGTGGCCAAGGTCAGGATGTTATTACGACAGGTAGCGGCGCGGATGTAATTCGTTTTAGCAGTCTGGTTGATAGCCTCGACGATAATGGCGCGAATAATAATAAATATGATTCTATTACCGACTTTAGCGTGGGTAACGATGTTATTGATATTTCTGGCTTGGGTTTCACCAGCCTAGATGCTGATGGAGGCTCTACCGAAGCAGGTGAATTACGCATTGCTTATAGTAGTAACTCTGACCGTACTTATGTGCGCAGCGACCAGTTGGATTTTGAATTTTACTTGGAAGGCGATTATTCAAACTCGCTGAGTAATGATGATTTCGAATTTGGTATTCAAACAGACCAAATCGTGGGTGGTGATGGCGCGCAAGCGCTCACTGGCGGGTTCTTTCATGATGCTTTGCACGGCTTAGGCGGCGACGATACGCTGAGCGGCGCAGAAGGCCAAGATGTGCTTGATGGTGGCGCAGGGCAAGATGTGCTGACTGGTGGTATTGGGCAAGATACTTTCGTATTCTCGCACACGAGCGATAGTGTACGTGGTCCAAGTGGTAATCGTCAGTTTGATAGCATCACTGATTTTGAAGATGGCGTAGATACGATTGATTTATCGGCGCTCTATTTCACCGATGTGGTATTAGGTACAGCTGGTGCAGGCGAATTGCGCATTGAATATAGCGTAAATTCTGACCGTACTTATGTGCGTGATGATTCAGGCTCTGACTTTGAGTTTTATCTCGAAGGCGATTATTCAAGCCTACTTACAAACGCTGACTTTATCTTTTAGTTCCACGGGTGAAGCTAGACTTTCGCTTGAGCCTCTCGCAATGCTTTACGAGATTGCTGATCGACTAAGCCGAATAACTTATCGATTTTAGTTTTTTGGTGAGAGGGTTGATGGCCTTTTACTTTAATGAACTGGCAATTTAGCTTGGCTGTTAGTTGGTAGAACTCTTGATATAGCTCATAGTTATTGAGTCGTTTGCCTTTGCTTGAGAAGTAATCGCTTTGTTCAAGCTTTGCTTGTCTTGCGGGTAACCCCACAATATTTTGTGAATCTGTATAAGCGGTTATGGCCATAGCTGCATGTTTAGGGGAAGCTAGAGCGCTCTTTAGCGCCCATAGCAATGTTTGCAATTCTAATTTGGTGGAACTTGTTTGTTCAAAAAATTGCACTTTCACTGTACCTGCCACAGAATCGACTGAGCTATCCAAATTTTCCAGCATTAGGAAAGCTCCATAGCCAGCTTTTGATTGGGTGTTTACACTGCCGTCTGTGAAAATATGCAGATGAGTCAAAGAGGCCGCTTATCCCGCTTTTTTGACGAGGGCTTCGAGTTCGGGCAGGTGAAGCGTTTGCGTTGGGAAGGCCAATTCAGCATCATAATCAGCAACAATATCAGCAATTTTTAGCAGCACATCTTGTTTGATTTCATGGAATTTCACCCAATCTGTTGTGTGGGTGAAGGTATAGACAAAGAAGTCGCAAGTGGAAGGGCTAAAGGCATTAAAATGCACAATGAGTGTTTGCGATTCATCAATCTCTGGATGTATTTTTAGCATCTCGCGCACGGCATCGGTAATGTTGTGCATATTTGCAATATCATCATAGCCTATGCCGATGGTTTCATAAATTCGGCGATGAGTCATCCGCGAGGGGTTTTCGACTGCAACTTGTGTAAATACAGCATTAGGCACATAAAGTGGGCGTTTATCAAAGGTACGGATGGTGGTCATGCGCCAGCCAATGCCTTCGACTGTTCCTTCTATATTGCGGTCAGGCGAGCGAATCCAGTCGCCCACATTAAAGGGGCGATCAAGGTAAATCATCATCGCGCCAAAGAAGTTGGCTAGCAAATCTTTAGCGGCAAAACCAACGGCGATACCACCAATACCCCCAAAGGTGAGTACCGCATTAATAGAGTAACCCAGCGTTTGCAGAATAATGAGCCCTGCGGTGATAACAATGGAGGCTTTGAGAAGGTTGGTAATCGCATCAATCGTGGTAAGGTCAACAGGCTTATCTTGGCGCTGCCTTTGTTTTACAAGCGCCTGTGCTGAATTTTTAGTGAAACGCAGTAACACCCAAGCAATAATGATGATGAATAATAATTCCGTAATTTTCGGTGCGGATGAAAAGAGGGGAGAGTCTGTTTCCGTATGAATGATTTGTGCCGCAAAACTAATGCCGAGCACCCAAATAATGGCACGCAGAGGCTTACGAATTGCCGCGATTAGCGCATCATCCCATAGTGTTTTAGTTTTGATGAGTTTCGCCTCTAAGCGACGCAGTAATATCCCGCCAATTAGGCCTACGGTCAGTGTCGCCACCACCACGATGAAGACTTGTGTCATCCACCCAATATCAGCAATCGCCGCCAAGCTCGTTTCAAAGAATACTGTTAATTGTTCCCACATAAGGTGAGGATAAGGAGGGTTTAAGGCGTGATTGTCAAGTGGTAGTGAAATATTGATTTCATCCTCCATAAAAACGTAACTCAAAAATAAATTCTGTATATGAAGTGAAACTGACGTCTGGCAGGAATGTGGGGTGCGGTGAATTTTACGAAATTTATTCGTATTTTTAACGAAGCCGCTCATTCGCAAAATGATTTGCGAAAATAGGGGCGGCGGGTTGTTAAGTAAGAATGGTGCCCGGAGA
>JALZUV010000036.1 GCA_023301245.1 Rickettsiales bacterium | reverse complement strand
GTGTGCAGGCAGCACCACCGACTATTGTGGTTTCAACTGTTCTATGCATATGTAGGCCGGAGAGGTCAGCTATCACATATCTCGGCATCTCCGCAGCTCTCTCCAACTACTACTACTTGTTGTTGTCAAGTAGTTGCCTGGACAGCTATGAAGTTGAGAACCTGCGCAACTGTTTGTCTGCAGACAACTACTGTTCCGAGACGCTGCACACATTACAGTACTTCTTGAAACCCCTGGGCAACTATTTGTCTGCAGGCAACTACTGTCTTGAGAAGTAATATCTCCGCACCTCCGCAGCTCTCTCGAACTACCGCTGCTTGTAGTTGTCAAGTAGTTGCCTGGACAGCTAGGAAGTTGAAACCCCTGCGCAAGTATTTGTCTGCAGGCAACCACTGTCTTGAGAAGTTGCGCAAATATGTATCAACCGGACAACTGCTGTCTCGAGAAGTTGCACAAATACTTGTCAACCAGACAACTACTGTCTTGAGATGCTGCGCGACTAGTTGTCTAGGTCAACTAGCTGCCCTGGACAACTATACGCGACTATTAGTTGTATATGTTAGTTGTAGCTGTACAAGGTGTGAAATCGTACGACTGGAGGGGTCGGTACGACGTTTCAGCTAAACTAGTCTTGGCAGCTGACAGCAGGGGACGTGTGCGACGGACGGCTAGCCCGTGTTTCGCCATAAATCGTTCGTTCGTCACTGGCAGCTTTAGCTGAGCCAGCAAACGAACGCAGAGCGAGCTCACACCCTTCGTTTCGAAACTCGACAAGCGGATAAAGCAGAACAGCATCATGAGAGGCAGATAATGATGCCGAACGAAGGGCGAAGGCCCTGCTATGCTCTGCCTGCTGCTGCTCAGCTGCTGATTCGGCGTCTCTGTAACTGAGTGCTGCTTTGCTGTCTGTGTGCGAGGGAACGCGACAAAAGAGCAGACGTTGGGTTAGCCCGCCCCCGGTGTGTGTCCTATGTTTGGGCTGGTGCCTACCAGTCGACCGCTGGTACTCCACGAAACGCGTCCCTCTATGCTGCTGGCTTCGAAAAAAACGGGTTTCGCGCTACGACAGTCTAATCGAAAAGGAGACATTGTAACAGATGGAAATGGCGAACGACGAGAGGTTCATAATATGTGCACAACGTAACGGATTGATACGCTAAACCCTACCTTTGTGTCTCTCTTATTCCTTTCTTGATCCGGTGGTGGTGCAGCCAGCGCCAAAGCTGTTGGGGCGTCGCAAGGCTAAGGTCGTCATTCGCTGGAAGCATGGGCCGGAATGGAACGTCACGGAGGACCAGCGCCGCGGAAAAATCGAGCCATGGAGCCGCGAAGTCATGGAAGCTCTTCTCGAGGAGGTGGGTCTTATACTCCGTGCCTTTGTTCGAAAGGAAAAACACACACTGGAGGCAGAGCGTATAGCTGTCTCCAACTTCAAAGGGGTTGTTGGCTACGAGGGGATTGTCACACTCTAGCCCGTGAGAGCAACCCAGGCCCTCACGTACCGGTGCGTTCGAGTACATGCCGATTCATAACCCTCAGCTTGGAAGGGAAGTAGAAGCCAGCAGTCACAAGGTACAATGGTCGTCTCTATGCCCACGATACTTTATCCCGACACGTACGTACCAGGCAATTAAAACCAACGTGGTTGCGTACACACGCATAGATGCCAGCTGGTTCAGCTGGAAGCCCTGATTTATCAGGTACGGCAGTGTTGCCTACCTCGTGCCACACTCTAGGCCCCGACATGAGTGCTGTGCCGCTGCTACTGCTGTTTACTCTGCCAGTTTCATTCGTTGTTTCTTTGTTCGCCCGACTAACCCCCTAAAACAAAAACAAAAAAGTCTGTGACTGATTTATCGTCCCTGGACGCATCGAACTTTTTGATGTATTCGGATCTTCTCATTCGAGACTGGCGGCCCCGAAAAATTCCTAACCCCTTCCTTTGCTCCCGAGTGGCTCGTGCCTACGTATGTACTCGTGCGGTTCGCAAAGCAATTGACGCCAGGTACTGACCTCCAAATGCTGGAACTTTTCTTGCGTCCACAGAGCAGCATTCTTGTACGTACCGGTACGTCTCGTAAACGCTTTCGTTCTAGACACTATCCGCCAGCTTGCCTTGTGCCCACGGTGTAGGTTGCGATTTGGCGATCGGGCAACAAAGGCAACAACCGTCAGCCTCAATATAAACCGCAGCTACTTCCGAGATACTGCCGCGCGAGTTTCTAGTGACATATGTACCGTCGGTTTGGCGAAGGTCCCAATATCATAGAACGACTGAGGTTTCTCCGTGGCAGCGCTGCTTTCGAATCGAGTGCCTAACCCTTAAGAGCTGCTGATTTCTATCTGAACCGCAGACCGCGCTCGACCAAGAATAAAGAGAGGCAGAAACCCCCCAACGACCGCGCAACTAGCTTCGATTTATCGTAACAACTCGCCTCGTTTTGTTTCTGGCTTTGTGCTGTCGATACATGCCGCCTGCGCCAGGTGCTTTCCAACGAGTGTCACGTCGCGGAATACCCTCGGGCCAGCCTCCAGCAGTGGCAGGAAGTGGTGGAGGAACTGAACCCCGCGATCGCACCGGAAGGGTGCAGCAAGGGTATGTGCCGGCTCCAGTACGAATGGCTGATGAACGAGTACCGCTCCTCCAAATCCGACCGCTACGGACACCCCGTGTCCGACGTCTTCGAGATGTACTCGAAACGTGCGTTGGACGTGCTGCTAAAGCTTAAGGAAGAGGAGGATAAACTCCGTGCTTCTTACGCCTAAAAGAAGTCGTCGGCGAGACCCAGAGGGCTGACCAGGTAAGACCGGCCCCTTTACTTGTGCATACCTCCTGCAAATTCTAAGTTTGTCGTGTACGTATTCAATGAAACCAGGTCGTGACCCTCCTTCCCTTATTGTTAACGGGGCCTAAGTTTGTGTCCCCTGTTACGAGAAAGGGGTTCGAAGCGTGGGGAACGGCGCGGTACCGCTCCCGTTCCGGCATAAGTATAAAATGCCCGTTCTACTGATGCCCTAACTTTCTGCGTTGGCGTTTCTGCTGATGGTGTGATTCCATTTCAGCAGTTCGAACGGTTAACCAAAGTGGAAACCCTGTTCTTTCGTTTCGAGGTCTTGTTCGGGGACACCGGTCGCCACCGTCGTCTCGGCTGCGTTTCGATTCTGGCACGGTGAGCGAGTTTGTCACATTCATTCCCTAACCTTTCTGTGCTTGTTGTTGTTTTCCTTTGCCTTGATCCCAGCAACGGCTGGGCCCTGCAGCCCGCAGGTCTACACCCAGACCGGTGTCGCCAGCACACCGTGAAGCAAATCGGAGAACCGAGAGCGTCAAGAAGGCGAAGAAGAAGCTGC
>JALZUV010000035.1 GCA_023301245.1 Rickettsiales bacterium | reverse complement strand
CTCACCCATGGCTGATGTCATGATGAATGTCACCAGTATAAAACTAGTAACAGGCCGCATGACAAACGTTTTGTTCAGCATAAGCTTGGTTTGTGTGAACCTAAGTTCACGGTTAAGAATTTTTTCTAGCCGCTGGTAAAGCACCTTGATGAATTACTTTCCCATCATCCTTTCGGGTGATGATAAAGGTTTGGCCGGCCCTTTGCTGGGAGATGTTATGCAGTATAAAACTACCTATCCTGCCTGCAGGGGCGACTTCACATTTTGCTCGAAGGGTAGTTCCCTTGGTGCCAATTTGAAAATCAAACCGAGTCCAGTTAGCGACTGGTTCGGGTAAATTAACTGCAATTTCTAGTTTGCAGTCATGTGGGAATTTTGTTTTTTCCCAATGACAAATTACTCGTGCATTACTCATAAGCGTAAAAAATTTATGGTTTAAGAAATAATAAATACAAATCTGGGGACGCCTAACGTTTTAGGTGTCTAACGACATGAGTTAAAAAATAACTGATGTGCGTAATAATGAGGGTGCACTATAGCAAAAAACACTGCTGTACACAACGCTGTCACACAATTGTCATAAACATTAAAAGGTATTTAACGATGAACCACCTAACCTCTTCGTTCGAGCTAAAATCGCTCGATGAACAAGGACGCTTCGCAGGCTATGCTAGCCTGTTTGGCGTAATTGATAACCAAAAAGATAGTGTCGAACGCGGCGCATTTACCAACTCGTTACGCGACAAAGGTACGAATATTAAACTGCTATGGCAGCATCAGATGGATGAACCTATCGGCCAAATTGAACAGTTGTTTGAAGATGATAAAGGCTTGTATGTGGAAGGGCGTTTACTGCTAACGGTGCAGCGCGCTCGCGAAGCTTACGACCTTGTTCGTGCTGGCGCGATGGAAGGTTTAAGCATTGGCTACCGCCCCGTGCAATATCACATTAACCCACAAACAGGCGTGCGCCATTTAACCCAAGTTGACCTGTTTGAAGTAAGCCTAGTAACCTTTCCCGCCAACGATGCCGCAGGCATTACGGTGGTGAAAAACGAAAGCGGTTTACCGCCTAGCCACTTAGTTTCTTTGCAAGATGCACTCAGTCGTGCAAAGCAAATACTCACTTAAACTGTCACCCTGAATTTATTTCAGGGTCTATTCATCTGCTTTTTGCCCGCCTCTCAATAGATGCCGCAACAGGTTCAGCATGACCAATTTTTTTAACTAGTTAATCTTAACCATGGAGAACTCTATGACCCTTAACCATATAACCGAACAAGTCAGCCAGCTTGGCACTGCGTGGGAGCAGTTTAAGCAGGTGAATAATCAGCGTCTTGCTGAAATTGAGCGTAAAGGCAATGCCGATCCGCTTTATTCTGAACATCTATCGAAAATTAACCATGCGTTGGATAATCATAAATCTCGCATGAGCGCCTTGGAAACTACTATGAGCCGTCCATCGGTTGCAGGTCATTCATACAAAGCGCAAAGCCCTTATGCTGGCGAGTATAAGAAAGCCTTTACTACCTACCTTCGCAAAGGCATGGACGCTGGCTTGGAGAATCTAGAAAGCAAAGCGCTTTCTGTCGGTTCCGATGCCGATGGTGGCTATACGGTGACTCCGCAAATGAGCGAAAATATCGTAAAAGCTATCAACGAGTTTTCGCCTATGCGTCAGCTTGCGAATATCGAAACTATCTCAACCGATTCGCTTGAAGTGATTCAAGATTACGATGAAGCAGCAGCAGGGTGGACGACAGAAACAGGTGCAGTTTCAGATACGAACACACCGCAAATTGCCAAATCGACTATCTCGGCGCACGAGCTTTATGCTCAACCAAAAGCGACGCAGAAATTGGTTGATGATTCGGCGGTGGATATTGAGCTTTGGCTTTCAGGTAAAGTGTCGGAAGTATTTACGCGTTTGGAGAATAAATCTTTCATCGATGGTGATGGTTCAGGCCAGCCAAAAGGAATACTCGATTACGCGGCGGGCACAAATTGGGGCGAAATTGAACAGATTGATTCTGGCACTGATGGCGCAGTAACAGCCGATAGCCTCATTCAGCTTTACTACAGTTTGCAGGAAGATTATGCGGCGCGTGCAACGTTCCTAATGAATCGGTCAGTGGTACAGGCGGCTCGTTTGTTGAAAGAAGCAACGACCGACCAATACCTATGGCAACCAGGTTTGGCCGCAGGTGCAGATGATACACTCCTAGGTGTTCCTGTGCGTCAGGCAACCGATATGCCGGTGGCTGCAACGGATAGTTTGTCTGTTGCGATTGCTGATTTCAGCCGCGCTTACACGATTGTTGACCGTATTGGTATTCGCACTCTGCGTGATCCTTTTACGGATAAGCCGTTTGTGAAATTCTACACGACCAAACGCGTGGGTGGTGCAGTGACAAATTTTGAAGCGATTAAGCTGCTTAAGCTTGCTGCTTAAGTAAGAATTTGGAGTACGGAGTTCGGAGTTTGGTAGTGATGTTTTAAACACTAAACTCTGAACTCTGAACTCTGAACTTTACTGTGTAAGCAGCCAGTGCTTGACCTTGCCTGTGGATAAGTTACCATAAAGACTGAATATTACTTATATTGCAGGAGATGCTTGTGGCCGAATCTACGCCTTCACAGCAAGATGTAACCGAAAAAACGGTTTGTATATTACTCGTTCGTGGCGAAAGCCCTGATGGTGCGGGCATTTATGCCTATGTTGCCGTGCGCGCGGATAAGCTGGAAGAATTTATGGCTGCCCAAGAAAGTGGCATGTTCTACCCTGAAGATCACGGGGTGATTATTGAATCGGGCGAAGGCGAACCTTCTGCTGAAATTCAGAAGAAAATGGAAGATGAATATGGCTTTAACCATCAGCAGATGGTTGATATTCCTGATGCAGAAGTTGGTAAAAATATTTCCGAAAATATAGAAATTCCGCCTGAAGAGTAGAGTTAACCGCTCAAACCGTCATAAAACCTTAACACTGCAACCTCTGTAAATTAGCTATAATTTGCAATGGAGAACTATGTTAATGACTGACAACGAACAGATAAGCGGAAAATTTACGTCCCAAATCGCCAAGAGCGATTGGGCGGTGAAGGCGTCTGTTCAGCCCGAAGAAGACCAAAAGCCAAAAACTTTTTTAGAGAAAATCGCCCCTAAATCGAAAAAAGGCCGAGTCGTGTTTGCCGCTGGTACGGCGCAAGTGGTGAGTATTAGCTTAACTGCATTAGCGGGCTATTTATTCAAAAATCATAAGCCTGAAAAGGTGAAGGATTGGGAGGCTTCTATAGTGAGGGTGTTTAATGATAAAACTATGAAGTCGCTTTGGGAGACGAATAAAGCTCCTGGTTTGCTACGTGACGAGCGTTGGAAAGGTTTTATGGATTATGATGATTATCAAAATATTAAAGCCTATAGCGCTGCGGGTGATCTTGAAAGTTTAAGCAAGAAACACGCAATACAAGCAGGTACTTTAACGCAATTTGTTGCCATGGGGTTAACGAATATTCTTTCTACCATATCAGTGCGAAATCTGCTGGATGATAGGCTTGATATCAACTTAGGCGGCAATAAGGTGTTGAAAACACAAATGATTGATACTGCAGTAGGTATTGGCGCGATGATTGGTATTCCCTCTATTCCATTTTTAGCAAAGCCTTTGCGTGATGCCCGTTATACAATTCAGAAAACGGTCAATAAAATACCTGTTAAAGAAGAAAATATTTCTAGGCGAGATGAATTAGGGAAGTCACTCGGTTTTTCTGCCGTCAATATTACGTTGCCCGATTTTATTGGTTTTGCAGCGGGTATTAACGCCACCTTCCGCGAGTTGGATGCGTTGGAAAAAGAAAAAGAAGCGGAAAAGAAGTTACAAGAAATTGAAGCCAAAGAAAACGGCCATACTCGCGGTTAAACCGCAAAAATAAAGACTCACTTATTATGGATATCACAATGACCACTACCCGTTGGGTGGTGCCGAAAGGTGTGCGTTTATGCTTATTCGAAAAAGGTAAAACCTATCAAGTAAGCCGCCATTGCGGGCATTACCTCATTGCCTATGGCTACGCGCATCAAGCGAAAATTAAAACCAAACCAACCCCCGAAATTTAAAGGAAGCTCCATGACCCATTACCCCCCTAGGCAGGCGGTGTTGACTGCTGCCCCCACGACCGAACCTTTAACGATGGCCGAAATTAAACTCTTCTTGCGCGTGGATGGTAACGAAGAAGATACACTCCTCAATAGCCTTACTACCGTAGGGCGCGAGCTGGCGGAAAAATACATCGGCAAAGTGCTTATCACGCAAAGCTGGCAAATGCACCAAGTGCATGTAGCAGGGCAAAATATCGCCTTAACGCCTGCACCGTTACAATCTATTACCAGTGTCAAAGCCGAGCTTAATGGCGTGCAAACCACGCTCGATAATGCAGATTATAAAGTTAACTTATCGAATGATTCGTTAAAATTCATCCGTGCACCTAGTGCCGATAGTATCATTATCGAAATGGTCGTAGGGTATGGCGGTGCTGAAGATATTCCCGCCCCCATCAAGCAGGGTATTTTACATACCATTAGCCATCTGTACCATAATCGCGAAGCCGCATCGTCGCTTTGCCCCGAGGCGACCAACTTATGGGATGCTTATTGCGAGGTACGACTATGAGTATAGGGCAAAAGGTTAACAATGCGGCCTCACGTTTTACACGTCGCATTCGGTTGGAACGCCCAGTGCTTTCGCAAGATAGTATCGGCGATACACTAACCACTTGGGTGCTAGAGTCAGAGGTTTGGGCCGATATTCAACCGCGTAATGGTGTTGAAGAATATAGCCATAAGGCGCTTAGGCAGAGCATTACGCATGATGTTACTATTCGTTATCGCGACGATGTAAAGCCAAGTTGGCGAATAATTTACGGCGCTCGTACTCTGCATATTCATGCGGTGTTAAACGTAAAGGAGGCCAATGAAATTTTGATTTTGAAAGCAGAAGAGAAAAATGATTAACATTAAAAGTGTAAATTAAAATTAATAATTAACTAAATATTAACAAATGTTAATTAGAACACCCCCATAACAACGTTCAGGAGCATTAAGCATGACCCACCTAGTTCACAAATCTTTGCAGCAATCGCTATTTGCATTGTTAAGTGGCGATGCCACCTTAAGCGCTATTGTCGATGGGGTTTATGATTCACCGCCTGAACAGGCAGCTTATCCCTATATTATTATCGATACGCTCACCTCGCGCAATTGGTCAACTCGTACAAGCTTGGGGTTTAGTACGACCATTCCGCTGCTTGTTTACGGCCAACAAGGAGCCGAGCAGGTGATTGACATTATTGATAGAATTTATGAAATTATTGCCGAAGGTAGCATTACCTTGCTTGACCATCAGCTTGTGGCTATGCGCTTTGAAACGCATGAAGTAACACAAGAACAAGATGGGGTAACCAAGCGCGGTATTATTCGCTTCCGCGCTTATTCCGAATTTGTGCCTGTATAAGGCACGGGCGTTGTGTCAAAGTCGATAGTGGAGCCTTTATAGGCGTGGGTTAATTTCCCCTCATCAAATTTAAGCATGGTGGGGCGCAATTCTTCAGGTAAATGATAGACTAGAATAACCGTCTTTTTACTCTCTAAATCATCATTAGTACGATGACCTTCTTGTGGTTGGCCAAGTGCCAGCATTACCATGCGTGGGGTTGCGCCTAAGAAAATGGTTTTATTAATAAGGATCTGTTTTTCTTCGTAAGAAATAGAAAGCTTGTTAATATTAGAAACTCGTTGAATTTCAACAGGATTTTCAGGTGTAAGCCCAAGGCGGTCAAGTTTAAGTGTTATTTGCTTAAGCGCATCGGGGTTATGATTATTTAGGTAATTATAAGTAGCGCCAATACCGACAGCAAGAAACAGCACAAACACTAGTGTTCCTAGGGGTTTCCAAGGAAATTGGCGTGCTGGTTTTTCTTGTTCTAAGGCAGTGTCCATCTAATCATTCTAGCGCTAGAGAGCTAACAAAAAGTAAAGATTGGCAAATAAACCCAAAAAATCCCACTTTTAGCGCCCACCTTCATCAGCCTGTAACATTCACTTGCTATGCTAGTGGAGTAAAGGTGCGCCAAATGTACCTTGGAAAGAACAATGGCTAAAGCAGCAGACGCAAATATTAACCTAGAATCTATGTTCGCAAAAATGGCGAGCAAAGGTATGGAGGATCAGACGGGATTTAAAGTTCCGACGAGTATGGCTGCGGCTAAAGACTTTATCGTGGGTGGTGGTTTATATAAAACCTCCGAAATTATGGCACCTAAAGTTGGCCGTTTTGCAGAAAAAGTTGCGCAGAATTTTGGCAGAAACGAACAAGAAAGTGCGGCCATTGGGCGTATTGCTAACAGCGGGTGGCGTTCAGGTGTTCTCTTCGTGCCAACCATTTATAAGGCCTATAACAGATATAAAGATTCAATCGGCGATTACCTTAACGCAGGTTCCCAATTTTCAAATACATTAAAATCGCAAAATAAAAGTGCTAATTTTTTCAATGCGGTCAATAGCGACCTAGAAGTTATCGTTAATTATCGTAATCATAAGGTGGGCAAAGTTTCAAACAGCAGCAAGCTAATGCTGATTGATGCGGTTGCGACCCTACCAGCACAGCTTGGTACTCGGATTGACCAAGTGATTAACGATATTAAAGCGGTGGATTCCGCAGAGCGAACTAAAGGAAAGAGTAGAAAGAAAAGTAATAAATCGACTGAGATTAGCCGAAAAGCTGCCGAGAAATTAAACGAAGGCTTCGAAAAAGGTTTGAAATACCTCGAAGTGGGTGAGACAAAAAACGGCGAGAAACAATATAACGCTTTCGCCAATATCGCCGCGAGCACCTTTACCAGTATCGATGACTTGGATGATTTAAACGACACGATTGGCCGAGTACAATTTTTGCAAAATTTGAAAGATAAGTATTTTGGCACAGTATCGGCGGGTTTTTCAACCACGATTAGCGGTATGATTTCTAGCAAATTAGATATTAAAAATGACAAAGAATTAAATAAAATAAATGCCGCTTCCATGATTGATGCGCTAACAAAACATTTAAAGAAAAATCCATCAGCCACCGAATTAAGCCTGATTGGTTGTCGCAAAAAAGGCTGCAGTTTAGACGAATATATTGTCGATATTTTCGCCCAACATCAAATAGATTCTGGGCGCGCGGAAGTTCCTCGTCGTATGCAGGGGCGCTTGTTTGATGCGGCGCAACAAATCGCTGAAGCAATCGCTGATCCTAACCGTCAAATGCACCCTGAAGCTTTGGTGCTTTTGGTTGATAAAAAACACGGAATTGCGTCTTTCGAAAAAGGTGAAATGACCGAAGTTAAGCATGGCCAAGAGCTTGATGCTCATCTTGCTAAGTTACAGCAAAAACCAAACATGTCGCGCCGCCGTAAGCAAGCGGTCGAAAAGCAATATAAGCACACGCAAGCCACACCAGAGCATTTCAAGCAAAGTTGGGATAATTTAACGCCCGATGAAAAATTCATGTGGTCGAGCTTCCTAACAGATGAAGTGATGGCTGATGTTGGCGTTTCGAAAGAGGAGTTAACGCAGTTTCGCCATCAGGCCAATGAACATTGGCAAGAAACGATGGAAGAGTTTTTAGGCGTAATGAGCCAGCTTTCGGCTTCTGAATTAAAGGCTGCTGGTCTTAATTCGCCACAAGTTTCGCAGATAGCCGAAGCGATTAAAGGGGGAAGCCAGCGTAAAGGCAATTATTTACAAAAAAACCGTCACGATATGACCGAGCTTGTGGCCGATACCGCAACGCTAATGGATGCAGGACAACCCGGTTTTATTAAAGAAATTCTAGGGCGTTCAAAAGAGCGCCGTAACCATAAAGATATTATTAAGGAAAAACAGAAAGATAGGCCGCTAGCCGAGCAAGTGGCCTCGCGCCGCGACGCTGACGCTGAAAACTTTCGGCGCTAATAAAATAATCACCCCACTGTCATAAAACGGTAATGCTCATCGCCTATACTTAGGGTGAGGAGAATTATGACCGCAACCGCATTTATTACTGGCAACAAGTCGAAAGCTGGCAAAGCAGGCATCGTTACGATGATGGGCGCTGTGTTGCTAGGTGGAATGCGTGCGGCGAGTATGGCGAAAAGAGTTGAAAACCCCGATGCTGTTTTCAGCATGCTTCCGGGTAACTTCACGATTGCGAAAGTGCTTAATTGGGCAGGCGGAAAAGTGGCCGGAGAAGATGGCGCAAAGGTTGCCTCGCAAGTTTCTGATGCCATCGCTACCCCAGGTAAAGTAATGTCGTTACCGTTGGAAGCCTTCGCTAAGCAGGGCAAAGGTAGCATCTCCGAACTGATGGGTGGCAAGCCATTGACACAAAAAATGCTCGGCGAAAATGCTGAAGAGAAAATTGCAAAAATAACCTTGAAAACTTCCACCTTAGGCGGAACAATTTCAACGGTCTTGGGTAAAGTTCTGCAAGTCGCTAACGAGAAATTAAACCTGTCGGGTAAAGTTGATAATAAAATTGCGAAACAAGAAGCAATATTAGCCGCAGCAAAAGATTCTTTGAAAAATTTTAAAAACCAGCCAAACTTCTTCAAAAAAGCAAAACAAAAACTCGGCATAGATATTGGCGAATATGCAAGCGCGCAAGAAATTGCCGAAACTAGCAACCGCCCTGAACAGTTAGCGGTAGCATCTGTTGGCAGAGAAAACCGTTGGAATAAATTATCATTATTAGAAAAACAAAATCGCGAGCGCGCAGCAAGAGAAGTTGATGCAAAATACGATGCAGAATACACTGAAGCTAGCAAAGGTATTACCGACCAAGGCGAGTTAGATAAAATTCGTAAAGAAGTAATTGATTCTCGAACTGCAGCTGATAAGCGCATTTTGCGCAAAAGAAACCCCAGAGGGATAACAGCAGAAATTAAGCAAAAGATTTTGCATAACGCAGAGAAAAAAACAGGCGATAAAATATTATCGGGCGATTATTCATTGGCAGTCGATAAAGTGATGGTAGCGAAGGAAGATCTAGACCAATTAACAGACAAAAAGAAGTTCTGGGATAACCCAACTGAAGGCATTAAAAACCGCGCGAAAGATGTAACCATCAGCGAAGTTGCCGACTTTACCATGCGTTACGGTGCGGTGGCGCATCAAGCCATTGGTATGGTAAGTAGCACCAAAGTTGAGCTGCGCACCTTAAAGCAATTAATGGCCGATTTAACGGGCGCTGACCCACGTAAAATATCAACCTTTAAAGCGTTATTTGGCAAAGCTTCGCCACTCGTAAAAGAGGCGCGTTCGCAATTTATAAAATCTAGCTTGCTGGGTATGATTCCGCTGGTCGGTGGTACGATTGCACAGGAAGTTGCCTCGCAAAAATTAAAACGTAAATTTGGTAAAGATAATAACTTAGTTTCTATTGGTGTAACGGCAGCGTTTGGGATGATTCAGCAATTAAGCGGCTTTATGGGCGGCGATAATAAAATGCTGGAAACCTATGCTGCGGCGCGTATTGCAGAAGAAGCAGGCCAGCAACTTACGGCGAATGATTATGCCTCTATTCTTGCCATCTCGTCGAACGAGATTAAGGGAATGGGCGGAGGAGTTGCTAACGAGAACACCTTATATATCGCACAATATTACGTGGCTAATAACACGCCCGTATCGGAAGTGATGAAGGATATTAACGCAGGCAGAGCCACCTTAATTGAGCGCTCAAATCAGGGTAAGGAACTGGTGACGCAATATAATATAGCCAATCAAGCCGCCGTTGAAGTGGAGAAGGCGCACAGTGTAAGCGATAATAAACCATTGGTACAAGGTGAGGGGAAATTCACTGCCAATAAACGTAACCAACCCGCAAGCCAAGGTAGTTTTGCCGAGAAAGCAAATGCTTCGCAAGCGGTAGGTGCTGCCCAAGGCATTAGCTAAAAAAGATAATAAAATAACCTAAACGAGCCTGCTTTAAAGCGGGCTTTTTTTATACCCAAATGAAAGGTGTTACGATGAGTTTCTCTGAAACACAATTTCCTGCCGATATCTCTTATGGCTCGGCAGGTGGGCCACAATTTTCTACCGATGTGGTGGTTACTCATAGTGGTTATGAGCAGCGCAATAGCAATTGGAGTCAAGCTCGCTTGCGCTATAATGTGGCGTATGGCGTAAAAACCAAACCGCAAATGGAAGCGCTGATTACTTTCTTCCGTGCGCGCAAAGGACAGGCGCAAGCCTTCCGCTTTAAAGATTGGAACGACTATGAAGCCACCGCTCAAACGCTCGAAAATATTGAAGAAAGTTCCACCGATTTTCAGCTTGTAAAACATTATAGCGAAGGCGCTAGCACCCATACGCGTATCATTACAAAGCCTATCGCCGATAGCGTAAAAATCTATGTAAATAGCGTGCTGAAAAATGATGGCTATACGGTTGATAGCACCACAGGCATCGTCAGTTTCGCAAGCGCCCTAAGCGGCGGCGCATTGGTGCAAGCCGACTTCGAATTTGATGTGCCAGTACGCTTCGCCACCGACACATTAAGCAGCTCGCTCGACGATTACGGCATCTATTCCGTGCGCGATATTCCACTGGTGGAGGTACGCGTATGAAAACTATCTCAACAGAATTAGCCGCGCATATTGCGGGCGAATGTCTTACGCTTGCGCAATGTTGGAAACTTACACGGCGCGATGGTGTGGTGCTTGGTTTTACTAATCACGATGCGGATATAACTTACGATGCTATTACCTATTTGGCCGCGACAGGTTTTGTGCCAAGTGCTGTGGAAAGCCAAGCCAGTATGGCGGTCGATAATATGGATGTCGAAGGTATGCTCGATAGTGAGGCCATTGCTGAAGTTGATGTTTTAGCCGGCTTATACGATTTCGCGCAGATAGAAACCTTCCTACTTAATTATGCT
>JALZUV010000034.1 GCA_023301245.1 Rickettsiales bacterium | reverse complement strand
CGCGGAGCTTTTGTCGGCAAACAAGGCCGCGTGCCAATTGCGCAAATGCTTAAGCTGCTAGGCATTACGCAAGAAAGCCCCCCATGCCCAGATTATATTGCCGATTGGGAAAAGGCCGACAAAGACGTCTTTAAGAGCGGCTCGCAATAAAAGCTACAACATCATCTAGCACTGTGCGTGTATATCGATAAGGAATTGCAAAAGATGCGATGATGCCTCGATGATCTAAATCATAATATTTCCCCTGCACATCACCGCCTAACTTTTGAATCTTCTTTTCCAGATTCACTGAATGATAAATCCCAACCGTCGTATCTTCCTTTCCATGCAATAGAAAGATAGGAGGCGCATCGCTGCGAGCAAAATAGATAGGCTGTGAACGCGGGTAATCAGCTTCACCAAAAAGGTCGTGCAAATAATCTTCATCCAATACAAAATTATAGGGGCCAGCTAAGCCAATCATCCCTTTAATCCAGCTTTGATTACCGCCTTTTGCCTTAATATAGCTTTCATCAAGCGTGAGTATCGCGGCAATATAGGCTCCAGCAGAATGCCCCATCACGTAAGTATTCTCTGAATTTCCGCCATATTCTGCGATATTCTGCCGCACCCATGCTAGAACGTTTGCACCATCTTCTACAAAAGCGGGGAACTTATGCTCAGGGTATTTCGCATAATCAGCTATAACAACGGTCATGCCTTGCGCAGTCAGTGATTGCGCGAAGAAGCTATAGTCATCCTTACTGCCCGTTGCCCAGTTTCCACCATAAAAGAACACCACAACAGGGCTATCCTTAGCATCTTTAGACGTATAAATATCCATTTTCTGATGAGGCGAAGTGCCATATTCTATATTGCGCGTGATGCTATAACTGCCCAAACGACTAATGCCATTAGCAAGGCTCTTAGCTAAATCAGTATAGACCAGCAATGCGGTGATTATCGCAACAATTACGATTAGCTTTATAGTCAAGATAGGCTCCTAGATGCAGTTTTCCATAAAACTCGTGATAGTTTAATTTTGTAATTCGAATCTTAAGCTGTATGTAAGAAGTCTCTACTAATGGCAACTTACAAATACGTAAGAATAAATAAAAAGAACAAAGCTAAATGACAAAGACTCACGACTATAAAACTATCCTTATCACTGGCTTGATTGGCTTACTGGCCGCTATTTTGACAGGAACAGGTGAGTTTTTTCTACATTTTGACCCCCTCGCCCGTTTTTCTGAAAGCAGCTATGAATTTATGCTCGCTACGAGCGATAGCCAGCAAACAACTGGGCATTTTCTTGGCGCATTAAGCGCGCCGCTTTATATCATCGGCATGTGGCATATTTATTTAATGCTAAAGCCTGCTAATCAAAAAGTAGCTTTTGCGGGCTTCTTGCTTAGCTCTTATGGTTTTGCGGTGGGCGCTCTTTGGCTTTCATCGCGTGCAAGTATAGGTGCATTAACTCACCTGCAAGCAACGGGCATAGATGTTGGCCCGCTGGTTGAGCTATATCAGCTTCGTTATGAGACTTTGTTAAGCGTGGTGCGCATTACCACCCTCGCCATATCGGTCATTTATATTTGGTTAGTGCTAACAGGTCGCTCTCATTACCAAAAATGGCAAGTCATATTAAACCCAATCACCTTACTAATCAGTAATTTTATTGTCTATGCAATCGCCCCTGAAATTGGTAAGTACATCATGCCGATTGCACTTAACACTGGCTTTGGTGCTTTCTTCATTATGTCGCTATTACAGGCTAAAAAATTAAACAAAATAACTCAAAATTAGGAGAGAGACATGAAAAAGTTTCTACTTATTCTTCCAGCATTCGTCATTATAGTGGCAGGCGGCGCGGCCTTTAAATTCATCAGCGATGGTAACAACCCTTATTCATCGGTCGAGCCTGACAGCTATGTACCTGAATACAAAGAAATCCCACTCGATTTTAGCCAAGTCTATCAAAATAAAAACTCCATTCCCTTCATGGCTTCCGCCGTGATTGACCTTGACCAAGATGGCATTGAAGAAGTTTATTTGGGCGGCGGCATGGATCAAGAAGATGGCTTTTTCAAATATACGGAAAGCGGCTTTGAAGATATTACTAATAAAGTTACTTTCGTAAAAGATGCGAATGATGTGACCTATGGCGCATCTGTGTTAGACGTTAATAACGATGGCAAGAGCGACATGTTTGTGGCGCGTAAATCTGGTGTTTACCTTTATACAAAAAACGACGATGGTTTTTCGAAGCAGAAAATTGAAGTAGATGGCCTTGAGCGCTTTTCACCGCAATCTTTTGCCATGGGCGACATTAACGGCGATGGAAAAGTTGACCTCTACCTTGCCAACTATATTAAGCGCGAAAATGTTGAAGGTGAGAACATCTTCCACCAAGAAAATTACGGCGCAGCAAGTTATTTACTGCTGAATAACGGCGATAACAGCTTTACCGACATTACAGAAAAAGCAAACCTAACCTATGTGCGTAACACTTTCCAAGGGCTTTTCCTTGATTTGAATGATGACCTGCACCCTGATTTAACCGTTGCTTATGATACAAGCCGACCTGAAATTTATAAGAACAATCAGGATTTAACTTTCGATAAAATCGAAACGCCAATGACCAATAAATATGGCTACCCGATGAGCATGACGGTTGGTGATATTGATAATGATGGCGATGCTGATTTCTTCTTCTCTAACGTAGGTTCAACCGCACCAGATTTCTTAGCAAAAGGCGATTTGCGTGAAGATGACACCTATATGAAAAAATGGATGATTTGGCGCAATGATGGCGATTTAAAATTCACCGA
>JALZUV010000033.1 GCA_023301245.1 Rickettsiales bacterium | reverse complement strand
GTAAGCCAATAGCCCATCGTCGAGCCCAGTAGGGCGAACGGGGGCAATTAAAAACAACCCCCCGAAAGTTTAGCACTTTCGAGGGGTTTATTTTTGTCTTAGGCTCTAGTGAAAGAGCCGATAGGTTCTAGCTTGCTAGTGACTCGTCACCGCCATCGCCGTCGAAGCCAATTTGTTCTGGCTCATCTGGCATTGCTGCTGCGCGTTCCGCTTCAATTTCTTTATCGCGAACTTGAGCAACTTTCTTCATGCGATTCATGAATGCACCCGTACCTGCAGGAATCAAACGACCCACAATTACGTTCTCTTTCAAGCCCTGCAATGTATCCACTTTACCAGCCACTGCTGCTTCGGTTAGTACACGCGTGGTTTCTTGGAACGATGCTGCAGAGATGAATGACTTAGTTTGCAATGACGCTTTGGTAATACCTTGTAGAACCAAATGGCCTTCTGCAACTTTGTCTCCCGCTTTTGCGGCTTTAGCATTTACTGCGTCGAAGTCTTCACGTTCCACTTGCTCGCCCACCAAGAAGGTAGTCTCGCCTGGAGCCGTGATTTCAATTTTGCGGAGCATCATTGAAAGGACAACTTCGATATGCTTATCGTTAATGCCTACACCTTGCAGACGGTAAACGGCTTGCACTTCGTGAACCATATATTCAGCCAAGGCTTCAACACCCATTACACGCAAGATATCGTGAGGTACTGGGTTACCATCCATTAGGAGGTCACCTTTTTCAATCACGTCACCTTCGTTAACAGCGATGTGCTTGCCTTTTGGAATCATATATTCCATTGGCTCTAGACCATCATCTTCAGGGCGCACAATGATACGACGTTTGGTTTTGTAATCGCGACCAAACTCGATACGACCACCAATGTCAGAGATAACTGCGTGATCTTTCGGCATACGAGCTTCAAATAGCTCGGCTACACGAGGTAGACCACCTGTAATATCACGTGTTTTCGAAGATTCGCGTGGGATACGTGCAATCACGTCACCCGCGTTTACTACTTGACCATCGGTGATAGAAAGAATCGCATCAACTGGTAGGAAATAACGTGCTTCCAAACCATTTGGCAGCGTAATTATTTCGCCATCTTTGTCGCGGAGTGCGATACGAGGTTTAAGATCTTGACCACGAGCCTGCTGGCGCCAATCGATAACTACTTTGCTTGATAGGCCTGTTGCTTCGTCCATCACTTCACGTAGTGATACACTGTCAACTAGGTCACGATAGCTTGCTTCACCATCACGCTCAGTAATAATCGGAATAGTGTACGGATCCCACTCGGCGAGTTTATCGCCGGCTTTCACTTTAGCACCTTCTTTAGCTAATACACGTGAACCGTAAGGAACTTTGTGGCGACCACGTTCGTTCTCTTTCGCATCACGAATGATGATTTCACAGGTACGAGACATAACAACGGCACGGCCTTTAGAATCGATAACAACGTTTTTATTGGAAAGTTCCAACACACCATCGTGAGATGATTCAACGCTATTTGCTTCTGAACCACGCTGCGCGGCACCACCAATGTGGAAAGTACGCATTGTTAGCTGTGTACCCGGCTCACCAATAGATTGCGCGGCAATTACACCAACGGCTTCACCAAGGTTAACAGCTGTGCCACGAGATAGGTCACGACCATAACAAGTACCACAAATACCACCGTCAGATTCACAAGTAAGCGCTGAACGAATCATGATAGATTCAATGCCTGCTTCGTCAATATCGTCAACGATATATTCATCTACCAACTGGCCAGCCTTAACAATCGGCTTATCAGTGGTTGGGTGAATTACGTCACGTACCGAAGTACGACCTAGGATTTTTTCCGCCAGTGGAGTTACCACTTCACCACCTTCAATAACTGGCTTTGCAACGATACCATCGTCGGTTCCACAGTCATTTTCAACAATGATACAATCTTGCGATACATCCACTAAACGACGTGTCAGGTAACCTGAGTTCGCTGTTTTTAGTGCAGTATCGGCGAGACCTTTACGCGCTCCGTGGGTCGAGTTAAAGTACTCGAGTACGGTTAGTCCCTCTTTAAAGTTTGAGATAATCGGCGTTTCGATAATTTCACCAGAAGGTTTCGCCATCAAACCACGCATACCCGCAAGCTGCTTAATTTGTGCGGCAGAACCACGAGCACCTGAGTGAGCCATCATATAAATGGCGTTCATGTCTTTACCGTTCGCTTGCGTCTTTGAGTTTTTGCCAGAGATGACATCCATCATATCTTCAGCAACACGCTCAGAACAATGCGACCATGCATCGACTACTTTATTGTACTTCTCACCTTGAGTAATCAAACCTTCAGAATATTGATTCTCAAATTCTTTCACTTGATCCAACGTGCCATTTACATGACCGTCTTTACTCTCAGGAATAATCATATCGTCTTTACCGAACGAGATGCCCGACTTAGCCGCATGTTTAAAGCCGAGGCCCATAATTTGATCGGCAAATATCACCGTCGCCTTCTGGCCGCAATAGCGGTAAACATGGCCAAGAAGGTTCGAAAGTTCCTTCTTCGTCATTAGGCGGTTCACTTCAGAGAATTGAACTTTCGGGTTACGTGGTAAATACTGCGCGAGCAACATACGACCTGGAGTCGATTCAACCAATGTAACTTTTTCTTTACCGTTTTCATCAACGCCTTTGTAGCGGCATTTGATTTTTGCATGCAAAGAAACAACTTTATTATCAATCGCTTGGATTAGTTCTGCCATAGAACCGAATGACATGCCTTCACCTGGCTCACCTTCAGCTTCGATGGTGATATAATAAAGACCCAATACCATATCCTGTGAAGGTACGATAATCGGCTTACCATTGGCAGGCGATAGAATGTTGTTCGTGCTCATGATGAGAACGCGAGATTCTAGCTGTGCTTCGATTGAAAGTGGCACGTGAACAGCCATTTGGTCACCATCGAAATCGGCATTAAAGGCCGCACAAACGAGCGGGTGTAGCTGAATGGCTTTACCTTCGATAAGTTTAGGCTCAAATGCTTGGATACCAAGACGGTGAAGGGTAGGCGCACGGTTCAATAGAACAGGGTGCTCACGAATTACTTCTTCCAGAATATCCCAAACTTCAGGACGTTCTGCTTCCACAAGGCGTTTTGCCGCTTTAATGGTGGTGGCAATACCGTAAATTTCTAGCTTCGCATAAATGAATGGCTTGAATAGCTCCAATGCCATTTTCTTAGGAAGACCACATTGATGGAGCATTAGCTCAGGGCCAACTACAATTACCGAACGACCCGAGTAATCAACACGCTTACCGAGTAGATTCTGACGGAAACGACCTTG
This sequence comes from Rickettsiales bacterium, assembly GCA_023301245.1. Classification (GTDB taxonomy): domain Bacteria; phylum Pseudomonadota; class Alphaproteobacteria; order Rickettsiales; family JALZUV01; genus JALZUV01. The sequence goes on along the minus strand of JALZUV010000033.1, from coordinate 11,791 downwards.
CTTACCTTTCAGCATGTCGCTGAGAGATTTTAGAGGGCGCTTATTGTTACCCGTAATGGTACGACCACGACGGCCGTTATCGAACAAGGCATCAACAGATTCTTGAAGCATACGCTTCTCGTTACGAACGATGATGTCAGGTGCGCGAAGTTCTAATAGACGCTTCAGACGGTTGTTACGGTTGATTACACGACGGTAAAGATCGTTCAAATCAGAGGTCGCAAAACGGCCACCATCTAGTGGAACGAGGGGACGCAAATCTGGTGGGATGACAGGAACAACATCAAGAATCATCCATTCTGGCTTATTGCCAGATTCCAAGAAATTCTCGAGAAGTTTTAGTCGTTTAACATATTTTTTACGCTTAGCTTCAGAGCCAGTTTCGCGTAGATCAACTGTCGTTGTTTCTAGCTCAGTTGGAAGGTCAAGACCTTGCAACATCGTCTTGATCGCTTGCGCACCAATTTCAGCTGTAAATGCTTCTGCGCCGTAATCATCTTGTGCATCGTAATATTGGTCTTCCGTTAGCACTTCACCTTTAGTGAAGGGCGATAGACCTGGTTCTGTTACCATGAAGCTTTCAAAGTAAAGTACACGCTCAAGATCTTTCAACGTCATATCAAGCAACAAACCAATACGGCTTGGTAGTGATTTTAGGAACCAAATATGCGCCACAGGAGCAGCCAAATCGATATGACCCATGCGTTCGCGACGTACTTTAGAAGTCGTAACTTCAACACCACATTTTTCGCAAACAATGCCACGATATTTCATGCGCTTATATTTACCGCACAAGCACTCATAGTCCTTTACAGGGCCAAAGATGCGCGCACAGAAAAGACCGTCACGTTCAGGTTTGAAAGTACGATAGTTAATCGTTTCAGGCTTTTTCACTTCGCCGAATGACCATCCACGAATCTTTTCAGGACTCGCGATAGAGATACGGATTTCGTCGAATTGTTCTTGGCCTTGTTCTAGACCGAAGAATGACATTAGTTGGCTCATTTTATTCTCCTAATTTCCGTATTTCTATGCTTCGTTTTCTTTGAGTTCTACGTTCAGGCAGAGAGCACGTAGCTCTTTCACCATTACGTGGAAGGATTCAGGAATACCTGACTCGAAGCTGTGATCACCGCGAACGATGGATTCGTAAACTTTCGAACGACCCGCTACATCATCTGATTTTACCGTCAGCATTTCTTGTAGCGTGTAAGCCGCGCCGTAAGCTTGTAATGCCCAACACTCCATCTCACCAAAACGCTGTCCACCAAACTGCGACTTACCGCCGAGTGGTTGCTGCGTAACCAGCGAGTAGGGGCCGATTGAACGTGCGTGAATTTTTTCATCAACCAAGTGATGAAGTTTCAGCATGTAAATGTAACCTACCGTCACATCACGATCAAACTGCTCGCCGGTGCGACCATCCCAAAGAGTCATCTGACCCGAAGTTGGCATGCCCGCTTTTTCGAGATAACCTTCAATGTCCTTCTCATTCGCCCCATCAAATACTGGGGTAGCAAATGGAACACCTTTAGTTGTGTTGGCAGCAAGTTCCTTGATTTCGCTATCTGACATTTTCTTGATTTCTCTTGAGAAATCTTCTTCGTCATAAACTTCTAACAACTTAGCGCGAACTTCTTCATGTTTGCCAGTTTCTTGTGCATTACGTACCGCTTCGCCAATTTGTGCGCCGATACCTGCTGCTGCCCAACCAAGATGGGTTTCAAGAATCTGTCCTACGTTCATACGTGAAGGTACACCAAGCGGGTTCAATACGATGTCAACGGGAGTACCGTCTTCAAGGTAAGGCATGTCTTCAACAGGGATGATTTTAGAAATAACACCCTTGTTACCATGACGACCCGCCATTTTATCACCCGGCTGTAGCTTACGCTTAACGGCCAAGAATACTTTCACCATTTTCAAGACACCAGGTTGCAAATCATCGCCACCCTGAACTTTATCTACTTTGTCAGTGAAGTGAGCTTCAATACGTTCAAGTGCATCATCCAATTGAGTTTTAAGACCTTCAATTTGATCCATTACTTTTTTGTCAGATACCGCGAACTGCCACCATTGACCTTTACTAAATTCTTCAAAATGCTCATCCGCTAGGGTCGCTTTTTTGAAGCCTTTAGGGCCAGAAGCTGCTGCTTTTCCCGTAAGCAATGTTTGCAAACGTCCGTAAACATAACCTTCAATAATCGCACGTTCAGTATCACGATCTTTCGCAAGTTTCTGAATTTCAGATTGCTCTAATGCAAGTGCGCGCTCATCTTTTTCAATACCGCGACGGCTGAAAATGCGAACACCAACAACGTGTCCTACAACACCTGGTGGTACGCGTAGTGAACTATCACGAACATCGGATGCTTTCTCGCCAAAGATAGCACGAAGAAGTTTTTCTTCTGGCGTCATTGGGCTTTCAGATTTTGGCGTTACTTTACCAACCAAAATGTCGCCAGCTTTAACTTCTGCACCTACGTGCGTCACACCAATTTCATCAAGGTTACGAAGAGCTTCATCGCCAACATTTGGAATGTCGCGAGTAATCTCTTCTGGGCCAAGCTTAGTATCACGTGCGACTACTTCAAATTCCTCAATGTGAATCGAAGTAAATACATCGTCAGATACGATACGCTCTGAAATTAGGATTGAATCCTCATAGTTGTAACCATTCCACGGCATGAATGCCACGAGTACGTTACGACCTAGCGCCAACTCACCTAAATCTGTTGAAGGGCCATCAGCGATAATATCGCCTGATGTCAACTTATCGCCTACTTTTACCAATGGACGTTGGTTGATGCAGGTAGATTGGTTAGAACGCTGGAATTTTTGTAGGTTGTAAATATCAACACCCGGTGTGTTACCGCCTGTTTCTTCTTCATCTACACGAATAACGATACGAGATGCATCAACACGGTCAACAACACCACCACGTTTGGCCGTAATCGCTGCACCTGAATCGCGCGCTACAACCGCTTCCATACCGGTACCAACAAGCGGCGCATCAGCGCGTACTAAAGGCACGGCTTGGCGTTGCATGTTCGAGCCCATCAATGCACGGTTTGCATCATCGTTCTCTAAGAATGGAATCATTGCAGCAGCAACCGAAACAAGCTGTTTTGGTGCTACATCAATATAATCGATTTCTTCTGGAAGACTCATTTGGAAGTCGCCAGATTTACGACTCGGAATCAAATCTTCTGAGAATTTCTTGTTATCATCGAGTGGCGCATTGGCCTGTGCAATCGTGTATTTACCTTCTTCAATCGCAGAAAGGTAAAGCACTTCGTCAGTCACTTTGCTGTCGATAACTTTACGATATGGCGTTTCAATAAAACCATATTTATTGATTTGCGCGTATGTCGCCATTGAGTTGATAAGACCAATATTCGGTCCCTCAGGAGTTTCAATCGGGCAGATACGACCATAGTGAGTGGCATGTACATCGCGCACTTCAAAACCAGCACGCTCACGCGTTAGACCACCTGGGCCAAGCGCTGAAAGACGACGCTTATGCGTAATTTCTGAAAGTGGGTTGGTTTGATCCATAAATTGTGAAAGTTGGCTTGAACCAAAGAATTCACGAACCGATGCCGCTACAGGCTTAGCATTCACCAAGTCATGCGGCATAACCGTGTCAATATCAACTGAACCCATACGTTCGATAATACCGCGCTCCATGCGTAGCAAACCGATACGATATTGGTTTTCCATCAATTCACCTACAGAGCGAACACGACGGTTACCTAAGTGATCAATATCATCAATTTCGCCGAAGCCGTCTTTAAGGCGGATAAGGGTGCGAATAGATTCAACAATATCTTCTTTTGTGAGCGTTCCTTGCTCTTCAGGAGAATCAAGGTCGAGGCGTGAGTTTAACTTCACACGACCAACAGCAGAAAGGTCGTAGCGTTCTGGGTCGAAGAATAGGCTAGTGAATAACTCGCCCGCAGCTTCAGGAGTCGTTGGCTCACCTGGGCGCATTACTTTGTAAATGTCAATTAATGCATCATCTTTGCTGTCATTCTTGTCAGCAGCGAGAGTATTACGGAGGTATGGACCTACCGTGATATTATCAATGTTCAAAGTTGGGAGATCTGTAATACCACCGCCAGTTAGAATGTTTAGTAGCGCTTCCGTTAGCTCTGCACCTGCATCTGCAAGCACTTCGCCGTCTTTATTCACAAGGTTTATCGCAAGGAAACGACCTGTCACTTCTTCATCCGTTAGCTGGATAGTTTCCGTTCCATCTTCAAGAATTTTCTTCGCTTTACGAGGCGTGATTTTCTCGCCCGCTTTAACGATAACTTTGCTCGTCTTGCCGTCGATAAGATCGTTAACAAGTTTGATACCACGATATTGAACAGGGTTATAAGGAGCAACCCAGCCTTTTTTACCTTTTTTAAGGTTCACTGTTTCGTAGTAAGTTGAAAGGATCGTTTCCGTATCCATGTCTAATGCACGCAAGAGTGTGGTAACGGGAAGTTTACGACGACGGTCAATACGTGTGTTTACAAGGTCTTTCGGGTCAAACTCAAAGTCCAACCAAGAGCCACGGTAAGGAATTACACGAGCAGAGAAGAGTAGCTTGCCTGATGAGTGAGTTTTACCTTTATCGTGGTCAAAGAATACGCCAGGTGAGCGATGCATTTGTGAAACAATAACACGTTCCGTACCGTTAATAACGAAGGTACCATTTTGTGTCATCAAGGGGATATCACCCATGAATACTTCTTGTTCTTTAATGTCGCGAATTTCGCGTGAGCCTGTGTCTTCGTCTACAATCCATGTGATGAGGCGAAGTGTGGCGCGCATAGGCGCTGCGTAGTTAATGTCACGTTGGCGACATTCTTCCACGTCAAATTTGGGTTTATCGAAATCGTATGAAACGAATTCTAGCGTTGCTGTTTCAGCAAAATCATTAATCGGGAAAACCGATTTTAAGACTGCTTGTAGGCCAGTATCAGTACGCTCATTTGGCTTAGTAGCGATTTGCAGGAACTGATCATATGAGTTCTTTTGAACTTCAATCAGGTTAGGCATTTCGGTGACCGATTCAATGCGGCCAAAGCTTTTGCGGATACGTTTACGACTAGTGAAATTGAGTGTTTTAGCAGTCTGTGTCATCGGGGTCTCTCAAATGTGGTGAGATTTAACGTGCCGCATTGCTTACCAATGCGAATAAATATAAAGCAGGAAAAGGCGGCCAGCACGAATGCTGACCACCTGATCAAAATAGAAAATTAAGCGTTACTTAATTTCAACTTCTGCGCCAGCTTCAGTGAGTTTCTTAGAAAGCTCAGCGGCTTCGTCTTTCGACACGCCTTCTTTAACTGGTTTAGGAGCACCTTCAACGAGGTCTTTAGCTTCTTTCAAGCCAAGGCCCGTGATAGTACGAACTTCTTTAATTACGTTGATTTTTTTGTCGCCAGCAGCTTTCAAGATAACATCAAATTCATCTTTTTCAGCTTCAGGAGCAGCGCCGCCAGCAGCAGGAGCGGCAGCAGCTGGAGCAGCAGCAGATACGCCCCATTTTTCTTCAAGCATCTTTGAAAGCTCTGCAGCTTCCATTACAGTTAGTGCTGATAGGTCATCAGCGATCTTTTCAATATTTGCAGCCATGGTTCTCGTCCTCTATTTCTTAAACCTTAATTAAAACCCTACGATTTCGCACCGTAAGCACCACAAACGCGCGCTAGTTGCCCAGCAGGCGCTTGTAACACACCAGCGATGCGAGTCGCAGGTGTATTCAACATACCAACAATTTTGGCACGTAACTCGTCGAGTGAAGGCAGTTTGGATAGTTCCATCACACCATTCACGTCTAATACTTGACCCGCAAAAGCGCCGCCAAGAATTTGCAATTTGTCATTTTCATTCGCAAAATTTGCAAGCACCTTAGCAGGGGCAACAGGAAATTCATCACTGTAACCAATCGCAGTTGGACCTGAGAAATGCTCAGAAATTGATTCGTAATCTGTACCTGCTAGCGCAAGCTTTGCGAGCGTGTTCTTTGTAACTTGAAAAGAAGCACCAGCTTCACGCATTTTTGCACGAAGGTCAGTAATTTCATCAACGTTCAAGCCTTTATAGTGAACCACTACAACAGAAGCAGCGTTAGAAACTTCACTTTTTAGGGCGTCGATATAATCTTGTTTATTTGCGCGTTCCATCGTTTATCTCCCTTATGCTGCTGACTTGAAGTTAGACACATCAAGCTTAACACCGCGACCCATGGTCGAGCTGATAGAAGCACGTTTCATATAAGTACCTTTAACACCGCTTGGCTTTGCACCCTGTAGGGCTGTCATTACCGCTTCGATATTTTCAGCAATTTTCTTCGCATCAAAGCTGGCTTTACCGACACCAACGTGCACAATACCTGCTTTTTCTACACGACACTCAACTTCACCCGCTTTTGCTTTTGCAACTGCGCCAGTAACGTCAGGCGTTACTGTGCCCAATTTAGGGTTAGGCATCAGGCCTTTAGGACCAAGAATTTTACCAACACGACCCACAATCGCCATCATATCAGGCGTTGCAATCACGCGATCATAGTTAAGATCACCTTTTTGCATGGACTCCATTAGGTCTTCAGCGCCAACTACATCAGCGCCTGCTTTTTTAGCTTCTTCAGCTTTCGCATCACGAGCGAATACAGCGATGCGTAGAGTTTTACCCGTACCGTTAGGTAGAGCAACCATCTTACGAACTTGCTGATCTGAATGACGAGGGTCAACACCAAGGTTAACCGCAAGTTCAATCGTTTCATCAAACTTTGATGTCGCATTATCTTGCACAAGCTTAACAGCAGCATCTAGTGCGTATAAAGTATCGCCGTTAAATGCTTCGCTTTGAGTTTTTTGTTTTTTCGATAGAGCCATGATTAAGCTGCCTCTCCAATTACTTCGATACCCATTGATACAGCCGAACCTTTAATCATTTGGCATGCTGCGGGGATATCATTTGCGTTTAAATCAACCATTTTAATTTCAGCAATTTCTTCAACTTGCTTCATGGTCACTTTACCAACAATCTGCTTGCCTGTTTCGCTCGCACCTTTTTTCACTTTCGCTGCTTTCTTTAAGAAGTAAGAAACAGGAGGTGTTTTTGTGATGAACGTAAAGCTACGATCAGCATAAGCGGTGATAACAACCGGCGTCGGTGTGCCGGGCTCAGACTTCTGCGTTTGAGCATTAAATGCCTTACAGAACTCCATGATATTAAGCCCTTGTTGACCTAATGCCGGACCAACTGGCGGTGAAGGATTAGCCTTACCTGCCGCGATGGTTAGTTTAATATATCCAATAATCTTTTTAGCCATAATCTTACCCTTTGCCCCAGTGGGGGAGCTAGGCTTTTAGGCCAAACTTAGGCAGTATGCAACCCCTTTTTTGCAACAATTTGAGGTTATTTTGCTAGTTCGTTTAAAAGCTTGGTATCTTGGCCACTTATTAGGAGGTCAAGGTGGCGGATTAACTGGTTGAATAGTCTGTCAATATCTTCGCGCTGTGCTTTGCCAAAATCGTGTAAAACATAGCCGCTAACCGCATCTTTATGCCCTGGGTGGTCAATACCGATACGAATTCGGCGATATTCTTTGCCAATATGTGCATCAATATCGCGCAATCCATTATGCCCACCATGGCCGCCACCTGTCTTAATTTTTACTTTGGCATTTGGAATGTCTAATTCATCGTGAAAGACCGTGACGTCTTTAGGCTCTAATTTATAGAATTTCATCGCTGTGCTGACCGATTGGCCAGAGAGGTTCATAAAAGTTTGTGGCTTTAGGAGAAGGATTTTTTCACCCTCTAATGTAATTTCAGTAATTTCGCCTTGGTGCTTCTTGCTCCATTTAGGCGCGTGATTATCTAGTGCGATGGCATCTAGCACCATAAATCCTGCATTATGCCGATGTTTGGCGTATTTTGCGCCAGGGTTTCCGAGTCCTACATAGAGTTTCATGGGAGGGGTTATATCTGATTTTTTGAATAAAAAAAAGGGTGTGAAGCGAAACCACTTCACACCCTTTTGGAAAATGCTGGGCAAACTTATTCGCCGCCTTCAGCTTTAGGAGCGTCATCGCCTTCTGCTGGCGCTTCACCACCAACAGGAACATCAGCTGCAGACACTTCAGTTGTAGCTTCTTCTTCCTTAGCGAGACGACCTGCAATGGTCACGACCGTAAAGTCGCGATCAACCGCGGGGCGAACACCTTCTGGAAGGTTGGCTGCGCTAATGTGGATGGAATCACCGATGCCCGCTTCTGAAACATCAATCTCAATTGCGCTTGGAATAGCTTCAGGTGTGCACATTAGGCGTACAAAGTGACGTACTATGTTGATAGAGCCACCGCGCTTTACGCCGATAGATTTTTCAGCACCGACAACTTTAACGGCAATCGCTACAGAAATTTCAGAATCTGCGTCAACCTGTAGGAAGTCAATATGCTCAACTCTTTCGCTCACGGGGTGGGCTTGAATTTCACGAGCAAGTGCGAAGTAGGTTTCTTTACCTACATTTAGCTCGACCAATTTACTGCGGAAACCACCTTTATGGTAGTGACGAACAAATTCATTTTCAGCTAGTGAAAAGCTAACAGGCTTTACTTTGTTGCTGTAAAGGACCGCAGGAATGCGACCCGAGCGGCGTAATTCGCGTGCAGCACCGCGACCTAGTTTGGCACGTTCTTCTACTTCAAATTTATAAACTGATTTCATGATAGTTCTCCGATTTTGGTAATAGTTTTATAGGTTATTTATATCTTGCCGCGGGTAGTTCATCAAAGAGTGAGGAAACAGAATCCTCTTCGCTGATGCGATAAATTGCTTCGGCCAATAGCGGCGCGATGCTCACGGTTCTAATTTTCTTATGATTAATGACTGAGTCTGGTTGGCGGATAGAGTCGGTAATAACCAATTCATCCATTTGTGATTTCTCGATACGCTCAACGGCAGGGCCTGAAAGTACGCCGTGGGCGATGTAAGCCGAAACGCCTGTTGCGCCTTTTTCCATCAATGCATCTACACCGTTGCAAAGCGTGCCTGCGGTATCGACGATATCATCGAATAAAATGCAATGGCGGCCATCAACATCGCCAATTACGTTCATGACTTCGGAGACGCTTGCGCGTTCGCGGCGCTTGTCGATAATGGCGAGGTCAGCGTTGATGCGACTCGCGAGTGAGCGCGCACGCACTACACCGCCTACATCAGGTGAAACGACAGTAAGCGGCTTATCGCCATATTTTTCTTTAATATCATGTACGATAGCGGGGCGTGCATAAAGGTGATCAACGGGAATGTCGAAGAAGCCTTGAATTTGACCTGCGTGCAAATCGAGCGTTAGTACGCGGTCAGCGCCTGCTGAAGTGATGATGTTGGCGACAAGTTTTGCCGAAATGGGAGTGCGTGGCCCAGGTTTGCGATCTTGGCGAGCGTAACCAAAGTAAGGAATTACCGCTGTAACGCGACGAGCCGATGCACGTTTGAGTGCATCCAGTGTAATGAGAAGTTCCATGATATTCTGGTTGGCGGGGTTGCTGGTCGATTGGACAACAAACACATCTTCGCCACGAACATTCTCATGAATTTCAACGAATACTTCGGAATCGGGGAATTTTGTAACATCTACTTTGGTCAGTTCAGTGCCCAAATATTTGGCCATTGCTTCGGCCAGTGGTAGATTGCTATTGCAGCTGAGTATTTTCATATTTACCTCTCACAGTACCATCGTGTCGGCTAATTCCTACACGCTTTACTATGAAGCGGCGCTTTTAGCCCATAGTGAGGGGGTTGTAAAGTGCTATTACGTTTATGTAGGGGGCGTAACTTATGGGTAAGTATCCATATTACGTTTGGCGATGAACAAGCTTAAGCTCATTATGAGAGTGATAGAAAGCATGTCACTCACATCAAAATTCGTAAATATAGCAATAAATAATTCGGGCGCTAACCAGTATATGGCGAGTAATATCCAGATGATGAAGAGCGAAATAAGTCCTGCTAATATCGTATACATGCTTTCTCCTATAATTATTATATTTCCAATATAAACTAAATATAGGAGAAAATTTTTAAAGGTTCTTTAATTTTAGCAGCAATTTTATGTATTATAATGAGATTTATGAATTTTAAAACATACTTAAAGAGGAGTTTTCGATGCTCTCTTTGCTCGGCAATGTGGCGGTGGCCGCCTTTCCGAGTGGTATAAAGCAATCTTCAGCCGTTAGGCGTTTTACCGCTATTTCAGGGGGTAATTTTTCTGCAAATAAAGTTGAGAGTTGTTCGCTTAGGCTGCCCGTCGCCCTGCATTCATCAACAATTAGTATGTTTTTGCAGCCTTTAATGGCATTTAAAACTTCTTTTTCATCTAGCGGAGTCAGCCAACGTAAATCTATCACGCGTGCATCTATCTTATGTTCGTCTTTAAGCTTTTTCTGTGCTTGAACCGATAAGTAAGTGCCATTGCCATAAGTGACAATCGCGAGGTCTTTGCCTTTTCCATGCACGCCAACTTGGCCTAATTTTATAGGTTTGGCCGCGGCGGCAGTGTCGTAAGAGTGGCTCCAGCCATCGTCTTTATCGCTGTGCAGATCGCGGGTCATGTAAAGGGCGATGGGTTCTAGGAAGATGACGACCCGTTGCTCTTCACGCGCTAATCTTATGCATTCGCGTAGCATTTGCACAGCGTCGGCACCATTGCTAGGGCAGGCGACAATAATGCCCGGAATATCGCGTAGCACGGCAAAGCTATTATCGTTATGAAAGTGGCCGCCAAAACCTTTTTGGTAAGCAAGGCCAGCAATACGCACCACCATAGGGTTGGTATATTGCCCTTCGGAAAAGAAAGGCAGGGTGGCGGCTTCACCGCGCAATTGATCTTCCGCATTATGCAAATAAGCGAGAAATTGAATTTCAGGTATAGGCAGTAATCCATTTTGCCCCATACCAATGGCAAGACCCAGAATAGATTGCTCATCAAGCAGTGTATCAATCACGCGATGCGCGCCAAATTGGCCATGTAGCTTAGAGGTGACCGAATAAACGCCTCCTTTTTTGCCGACATCTTCGCCCATTAGCATGACGCTTTCATCTTCCAGCATGGCATCGGCCAACGTCCAATTGATAAGGCGCGCCATGTTCTGCGGCTTATTGATACGGTTTTTGTCCGATTTAAATAACGCTTCGCGGGCAGCTTGGGTGGGTTTGGTTAGCTCGCGTTTGCGTTTGGGCGGAATAATGCTCGCCATTACTTGCTGTGCAGTTTCTAGCTTCGGCGTTTTAATGGCCTCTTCGGCCTTGGCCGCAACATTTGCTTCTGTATCGGTATAGAGCTTCAGCACGTCATCGGCATTCATGCCGCAATGTTCTATTAGCAGGTGGGCAGAATAGAGCAGCGGATCGTGCGCTTCGGTCTCAGCTATAGATTGCTCGCTCATATAAACATGTTGAGCATCTGCCCCTGCATGCCCAAATAGGCGAACGCAACGCATGTGCAAAAATGCGGGCATGCGGGTTTTGCGAATATAAGCCTCAGCCTCGCGGGCAACGCGGTGCGTGTCGAGGGCATCAAGGCCATTACATTCAAAATATTTAATGGCCGGTTTGTGAATCATGCTGGCTTGCACCCAGCCTTCAGGGGTGGGAATTGAAATACCAATGCCATTATCTTCGCATACAAATAGAAGGGGTAAATGAATTTTGCGAAATGCCGTCCAGCTGGCGGTATTGATAGCGCCTTGCGAGGTGGAATGGTTGAGCGAGGCATCGCCAAAGCT
>JALZUV010000032.1 GCA_023301245.1 Rickettsiales bacterium | reverse complement strand
GTGAGTACCCATAATGCAAAGCCTTGAACTGATTGAGATTATCGCCCCCGCACTGGTTGCAGGAGTTATGATTGCAGTTACTCATGCCCCGCTGGGGTTAGAGGTGCTTAAGCGCGGCATCATCTTTATCGACCTTGCTGTCGCGCAAGTTGCAGGGTTAGGGTTAGTGCTGGCGAGTCACTTTATGCATGAGCCAAGTAGTTTGATAAAACAGTTGGCCGCCCTGAGCGCGGCCATTACTGCGGGTTTATTTTTTCGAATGGTAGAGCGCAAAGCTCCTGAACAACAAGAGGCCATTATTGGGTGTAGCTTTGTGTTAGCTGGCTCGCTTATTATCCTCCTGCTGGCCGATCACCCGCAAGGGGGGGAACAAATCCAGCATTTACTCTCAGGTCAAATGCTGTTCATTACATGGAGCGATGTACTGACACATGCTCCCATTTATGCACTTATTTTAGCGCTATGGTTTGTGCTCCCTAAATTGCGAAATGGTATTGGTTTTTATCTGCTCTTCGCGCTCGCCATCACTTCATCCGTACAGCTAGTAGGAGTCTATGTCGTATTCGCCAGCCTTATCCTGCCTGCATTAGCGGCCATCAAAGCCCCCTCTGCGCATAAAACTGCGTGGAGTTGTGGAGTTGTAGCTGTCATTCTAGGCATGCTAGGGGCCGCAATGTTAGACCTACCCGCAGGCCCCGTTATCGTGCTGTCTTATTCGTTAGTCGCGGCAATCAGCGTCTTTTTACATTATTATGTGTGTGATTTGCGTAAGCAATGAGTAAATAACTGAACGGTACTATAGCGCAGTAACTTAACATGGTAGCGTGCATGCGCGAGTTTCCACCGAAGAATAAAATGTTGATATGCAACTTGATGCTCTTAATAAGGCGGGGTGCGATAAGATATTCACCGATAGGCAAGGCATGAGTTTTACCAAGGGTTGTTGTGGCGGTATTGTTGGGGTTCTTCGAAGTCGCCTGCCCATATGCCGCGTTTATTTTGTTCGGCTTCATCTTCTTCGCCAATGTAGGGGCTGCCATATTTAAGGTAGGCCAGCGCCCAGCCTGCACGCACCATTTCGGCGCCTATGTCTTTATCGCCCACCTTGCATTCGGCCACAATGCGATCATAGCGGTCGGTCTCGCGGCCTTCACAGGTGACGGTTCCTTTACGGGTGAGGCGCTTTAAGTATTTGCGCGCTTCCTTGCCACAGGGATAATCTTTACCGTTGCGCAAGCAAGTTTGGCTCAACTCTGGCGCATCAATGCCGTAAATGCGAATCTCAAAGCCATCTAGCTCAAACGAATCGCCATCGCCGTGGGAAGGAGTACCCGAATAATCGGCAATAGCGGGTTTATTATGCCCATTAAGCGCCCAAGCGAGAAAGATAAGCCCTGCTATAGCGATGACATTTAGTATTGTTCTTTTTTGACGTTTGGTCATTCGCTGCATTCCTTGCTGGTGCTAATATCGTAAAAGCGCACTGCGGGTTTCTGCGCTTCTTTTTTGCCATTCTTAATCCACCATAGCAATTCAGAGTCCGGCAGTAGCTCGCCGCGCTTAGAGATGCCTTGGCGATGCACCGCTTGCTTGTCTCCGCAAATGAGGTGATGCCAGTCAGCTAAGGGCTTGCCTGCTGCTACAAGTTTATAGCCGCAGCTATCAGGCAGAAAAGGCACGTCATTTACGGTATCTGGGGTGAGGGTGATACAGTAATCAACTTCTTGAGCGCGGGTTTCATATGCCTTGCAGCCCATCGTTTCTAAATTTAGGCAACGGCAGGCAAAGTTCGTACGAACATCATCGCCTGTAACGGGGTGAGTGGCACGATGTTGGCAGCAGAGGCCGCAGCCATCACAGATGGATTCCCACTCATCTTTCGATAATTGATTGAGAGGCTGTTTTAGAAAATCAGGTTGTGGATTTTCAGAACCAGCCATTGGCTAAACTTGACGCTCTACCATTAGCTTTTTAATTTCAGCAATGGCCTTGGCAGGATTCAAACCTTTAGGGCAAGTTTTGGTGCAATTCATAATCGTATGGCAGCGGTACAAGCGGAAAGGGTCTTCTAAATTATCAAGGCGCTCACCCGTAAACTCATCGCGGCTATCGGCTATCCAGCGGTAGGCTTGCAGCAAAATAGCTGGGCCTAAATAGCGTTCTTCGTTCCACCAATAGCTTGGGCAAGAGGTGGAGCAGCAGAAGCATAAAATGCACTCATACATGCCATCAAGGGCTTCGCGGTCTTCAGGCGATTGCAAGCGCTCTGAGCCAGAAGGAGGAGGGCTTTGTGTTTTAATCCACGGTTCAATAGATTCGTACTGCGCGTAAATATGTTTAAGGTCAGGCACGAGATCTTTGACAACAGGTAGGTGAGGTAGCGGGTAAATTTTAATTTCATCGCCAAAATCATCAATGCCGACAGTACAGGCGAGCGTGTTTGTGCCGCCAATATTCATGGCGCAAGAACCGCAAATACCTTCACGACACGAGCGACGGAAGGTGAGGGTGCTATCCATCTTATCTTTAATGTAGATAAGAGCATCTAGCACCATGGGCCCACATTGTTCCAAATCGACTTCGTAGCTGTCGATGCGTGGGTTTAGTGGGTTGCCATCTGCATCTACATCGTCAGGATTCCAACGGTAAATGTGGAAGATTTTCACCTTCTTCGCATTTGCAGCAGCTTCAAAATATTCGCCTTCTGTGGGGCGAGAATTGGTAGGGAGTTTAAATTCAGCCATAATATAATGCTATCGGGTTTCCGTTAATTTACTATTAAAAGATGTTCTAATTTGTTGGTTTTAGGTCAGGTAATAATTTCTTGCCTGCTTTTTGTTTCGCTTTTATCTCTGCTGCAGTTTTTTCCAGCAGAACATAACGCTCGGCAGTGGTGGGGTGAGTGCTTC
>JALZUV010000031.1 GCA_023301245.1 Rickettsiales bacterium | reverse complement strand
TAGTAATTGATAGCGGGCTAACGCGCGAGTCACTGCAGGCTATTATGAGTGTTTTGGGAGTTTGGTCTTGACTAACTCGTTGCGATAAATGCGGGTTATGAACAAAATTATGTCGATAAAATTGGTGATACCCGCTCAGTAGTTTTTGCATAGTGTCCATTGGCAGCCATTTACTCCATAATTTTGGTTATATAAGACGCATTGAATTTACGCGATGATAGGCAGAAAAGAAACCTGAAAAGACAGAAATAATCACCGCCGCAGTAATAGGCACATCATAGAAATTGTTGAAAATAGTCGCTAAAAAGCAAGAAATCGGCCCTAATAATAGCAAAAACCGAAGTTTTGGCAGAATCTTAGTAAAAATGAACAGCAACGAATTAATGCCTAATCGATAGGACTTAAAATTAATAATCTTAACATTATGAACCTGTGCGACTGTCGATAATTTCCTTAAAAACTTCTATTATGGCGCTTATATGGCGATTTTGGCGCATACTGTAGATGGTTTTAGGGTTTTGTCGCTGAAACCCTTCCGACAATTGCAGCAAAGCCCTACCATTGCTATAATGGCAAGATGAGTAAAAAAGAACCTGAGCTGCCCCTGCCCTCGCCCCCCACTGAAACGGGGGTGACGCAATGGCTATTGGAGAACCCTGCTTTTCTAAGTGAGAATCCGCAATTATTGGCGGCGATGGTGCCCCCCACTGCGCAATCTGGCGAGAATGTTGAGGACTTTCAGTATCATATGTTGAGTCGCCTACAATCACGCCAGCGCGAGCTGAAAGATGATTTGGAAGAGCTGATTGGCGTAACACGCGATAATATCAGCACGCAGGCGCAGGTTAATGAAGCGGTAATAGCAATGCTAAAGGCTAACAGCCTACAGCAATTGCTACAAACCCTGACCGATGATTTCACCAGCATCTTTAAAGTAGATGTCGTACGGCTAGCGATTGAAACGCCCTTAGCAGATCATTATGAAACGCAATTTTCCGAAAGCAATTATTCGGGTATTGGGGTGCTGCACCCGCAAGGGGTCGATGCGGCGATCGGACAAAACCAGCCAAGTTTTGCTATTTTAGAAACGCGTGACGGTTTTCCGCAAGGCGCCAAAGAGGTGTTCGATGCTTGTTCGGGCTTAATTCGTTCCTGCATTTTATTGCGGTTTATTTTGCCACAAACGGGTCGTGACGGTATATTAGCCTTTGGTGTTCGCCATGCGGGTCGTTTTCATTCGGGGCAAAGCGATTCGCTGCTACGCTTTTTAAGCAAGGTGGTCGCCCTACGATTAGAGCCCCTGCTAGACCGTGAGGGGCTGGATGATTTCTAATGAAGCTACTCCAAGAGTATCTTGATTATTTGCAACATCAGCGCGGTTATTCGCACCACACGCTGCTGGCTTATCAGAATGACCTAACACATTTTGTGGGTTTTTTACAAGGCGAGCTATCACATAAAATATTAGAAAAACAAACCCTTAGCGACTTTCGTGCATGGTTGGCACAACGTATGAATGAAGAAAAATCGGTGCGTAGCAATGCGCGCGCGCTAAGTAGTTTACGTGGGTTTTATAAATTTTTGGAATGTGAGAACACGGCTATTTTACGGGTACGAAGCCCCAAACAACCAAGGCCGCTACCGAAACCCGTGAGTGCCAAACAGTCGCTCGAAGCGATGAACGAAATTGCTGATTTACAGGCCGAACCGTGGTTAGGCCTGCGCGATGAAGCATTGCTTGCCCTACTTTACGGATGCGGCTTGCGCATTAGCGAGGCGCTGGCTTTAAAAAGAGGCGAAGTAACGCAAAAAGCTGAATGGTTACGTGTGGACGGAAAAGGCAAAAAAGAACGATTAGTGCCATTACTCTCTGTCGTGCGTAAGGCAATTTTAGCCTATGAAGCGGCAATTCCTTATACGGGAGATAAAGGCTCACCGCTTTTTTTGGGCGCACAAGGCAAGCCATTGCAGGCTCCCGTTTTCCGTCGACAGTTACAAAAACTCCGTGGTCAAATTGGGTTGCCCGAAACGGCCACGCCCCATGCATTTCGCCATAGTTTCGCCACGCACTTACTGGCCGAAGGTGCCGATTTACGTTCGATTCAAGAATTGCTAGGCCATGCTAGCCTCAAAGCCACTCAACATTACACGGCAGTTGATACTGCTCGCCTTTTAGAAGGCTATCGCACTGCCTTCGCCAAAATTTAGACAAAGAAAAAACCGCCCCCTCTTCAAAAGAAGAGAGAAACGGTTTTTAAAAAACACTAGCATTACGGTGCTAGTCTCTGGTTACGCCAAAGATCGGTAAAACAATTAAAGACATTCAATGCGGCCTCCTGCGAATAAATCGCAGTTCCACATTGGTGTATGAAATTGTGTTCTGTTTACTCGATTTGAGAAAACTTCTATCGTAGAAGCGGGAAACCCGTCCTTCGATATGATCGTACCCTCTAGGTTACCACTTCCATCAAATTGATAGATGTTGTAGCCTGTCAGAGCCAAGTCA
>JALZUV010000030.1 GCA_023301245.1 Rickettsiales bacterium | reverse complement strand
GGGGGGGGAGGGGGAGGTGAGGGGAGTGGGTCACATGGCGGAGAGAATGACGGGATCGTCAGTCTCACGACGGCAGAACGTCTTGGCGGACGAGTGACGGGGGGACGTTCGTCTGACGCCGGGCCGATCGCCGACAACGACCACGGCGAGATTTGCGTGGAGTTGGAGCAACCGCAGGTGGGGATCCACGGGATGTTTTTCGATTTTCTCCCGTATATTATTTGTCAGCTCTTCGAAGGTGTTTTCAGTTGTTTCTGTTTGTCGACCGTGTTATTTTTTGCGCGTGTGTTGTCTGCCTTTTCTATGCTAAATACCACGCACGTTTTTGCCGGCCGCTTTTTCTAATTGCAGGGCTCCTGCGGCAGCGGTTCGAGCGGCGACGATCACGACGGGGACGTTATTGGGCGCACGGGGAGAGAAGGAGGTTCGCATGGCCGAGGAAACGGAGGGGGCATCTACCCCATGAATGCCGAACGCCCTTGCACCGCCGGAGGGGTTATTGCCGGGCGCGGGGGGAGGCGGGAGGACTCGATTGGCGGAGAGGGCGGGAGGGGCTTTGGCCCCATGGACCTCGAACGGCCCGGCGGGCGACACGCGGGAATTCACCACGACGACTGCGAGTTTGTCGGGGAGGTCGACCAACGGCGGGTTCGTTCCTCGACAGAGTCCGGAGAGCGTGGAGGGAGCGTAAATCCTATGGACGCGGACCCGCGTGGCGGGGAGGAGGCGGTAGAGAGCTACTACCACGCCACACCGACCGACGACAGCAACAATGACGAGGTTGCCGGCTCCGGGCGAACTGGTGACGGTGGCAATGACGAGTTTGGCAACGGGATCGAGCGACTACCGGTGCGTCCCTCGGGAGACTATTGAGCCCAGGTTCAACCCGTCTTTCGGGAGAGGACGTCTCCTACGACAGCCGCGAACGGTGTCCAACGCATCGATGTAGTGAGGGATTCTTTGGGACAGGACGGTCATGAGGGGGAAGCGTCACTAGAAGCCGGAGAGTTCGACGGTGGAGGAGGGCTTGGTGTGGGGGGTGGGGACCGTAGGGGGGACTCGCATGGCGCGGGGGAGGGTGTGTTCGTTGCTCGCATGGCCGTCGAACCGCGCGGTACACAAGACGCCGTGGTTATGAGTCCTCGCGAGCGTGACCGCTTGCTCAGGGACCTTATGCTCGACGATGAGGACGACCGCCGTCTACGCGCGAACCTGCGTGAAGATTACGCAAGCCGACGGCAAAACGCCCGCGATCACGGCCGCCTCGTGCGGCAGCGACTCGAACAGCGGGTCAACAGGGAGCGGCAACGGTCGTTAGAAGATTCGAGTGACGAGGCGTACAGCGTCGCCGGCTGCGAGGAGGAGCGTGATGCAGAGCGGGTGGCGGGCGATCTACTGCCTGATTGCCAAAGTCCGCAAGGCCTGCGCAGACAAACACGCATCGATAACAGGCGGCGGGCTCGTCAGCTAGAAGACGAAGCGAGGACCCGGGCGTGGGAGGCCGAGGATAACTCGATGCTTTCCGCTCACCTCGACGATGTCGCATCCATGCGCGATGAACGCCGAGACGGTGCCTTGGCTATAGATCGCGCGCGTGACCGTCCAGACCGCGAACACAACGATCGTGAAAGAGTATCCCGCGAGGAAGGTTTCTGCTCTTCCTCGCAAGACGAGGGGTCGGACGCGGCGAGGTCTACCCGCGTGCTCTGCAATCGTTTGGAGTCCGCGCTGATGAGGGCAAGGGTCCGTTTTGATGAGCCTCCGGACAGCAATGATGAGGAGGGCGACCTGGTACTCACGATGCTACCTGATCCTGAGCCCCCGGCGGGGGACGGGGGGGTTGAGGACGTAGTGGGTGATGACCCTCTTTGCGACGGCAATGAAGCCGGCCTGCTCCCCGGAGGACAACAATATCGCGATGCTCACGATGGCGGCGACGGGGTCGCGCGTAATTGTGAGAATGCCATGACTGGCAGGGGGCGACAGTTCCAGACTGGCGAAGCGTGCGCCGACGAGAGGGCGGGAGGTGTACGCGTTGCCACCAGGGGTGGAGAGGGGGGTGGAGGGGTGACGGCGTCCGATTGGGTTCCCGTTGAATTCCGCGACGGGTCGTACATCGACAGGTGCCTGGCGCGAGCCCGGGAGGACCAGGACCTGCTTTTGGCGCGGGAACAAGCCGACGACGCCATGCTGCTGGCGTTTGAACAAGAAGATGTCACCGTTGTCCATCGGCTGACAGAGGAGGCCGTGGCGAGAGCCATCCGGCAGTCTCATGAGGACTCCAGCGACGAAGCCTACAGCGACAGCAGCGACGAGGGTTGAGGGGTATTGACCGCCGAACCGTCGGCGGGGTAAGCGGAGAATTCTTGCATGGATGCACGCGCGAGTGCGCCCCTAGGGAGGGTGGAGGGGGCGCGAGACGGGGGAGGGGGCTTGCATGGACGAGAGGCCGGGTACTGGGTGGGTGACCCTGAATGACCGGGGGACGATACCACTGCCACGGGACGTTGTGGGGGGCGCGAGAATGCGGAGAGGGGCCGACTTGGCCGAGGGGGCGAGTGGGACGTCTACTACAACGAGGGAGTTATATATATACATTTTCCCGTTACATTTTCCGCCAGCGGCCACGCGTTTTTCGCCGGTTGTGACTATTGTACGATGAATGGTGCGGCAAGTTTATATCCCAACCAGTATATCCGTGTTTCTTACCCCCCTACGGAGGTTTATTATCCGTAGATGGGTTCGATATTTTGGGGATTTTGGGGAGCGGGGGGTTGCGCACCTGCTAGAGACAAAAGTTACTTCAGCCAGCCGATCTCCCCGATAGCTTCCATGGTTCGGCGGCCGTCCAGCAGCAATAACGGCTACTCTTTGCATGCATTCACCCCCAACACGGGTGGACCAGGTGTTTGCCTAGCCCCACCGTCTGTCCTTCGGGACCAGCTGCCGTCCTCTCCGAGTAGCCGGATGTGAAAAACATACATATAACAAATATACTAGGGATCGACGTCCGAACACTTTGTCGATCCTGTGGCCGTCGAGCCGCGTGGCGGGGAGGAGACGGAGCAAGGCTCGCACGACTCCAGATCAATCGACGATGACGACGATGTTGAGGTTAACTCCACACACGGCGACCTTTGCTGCGGTCTGACTTGATCGACACTCTTTGTCCGCCTTCCCTCCTCCGCCCTCTTCGACTGGCTTACGACTGGTGCGAATGCAGTACCCTCTCTACTAGGCCTCAATTGCTTTGTACAATGGTACCTTCGTCGGGTGGTCGATGGACGTGTGTACGGTCCATGTTTACTTCCTTTTTCGTTCGGTCTCGCCGTCGCTGTTTGACCCCAACGGGTAGGAGCCCAAAATACAGCGACCCACACAAGTCGTGGGTCGCCCATGGGACACCCATACCGCCACACTTTGCAGCGCGACGCCCTCTTCAACAATCCGGGCAAACGTGTTTGGGATTCTGCTTTTGGCGTGACTCCTCCCTCGCCAGAAAGATAGTCCCTTTCGTCATCATTATGTCGCTGTGTGGCATTTTAGAGCTGTTGAGAGGGGTTTTGCTATTGTTGGCTTCTTTTGGAGGAGAGAAAGATAAAGAAGGGGCCCGGCGGCATATCTCGCGCTGCCTCGGCTTGCGCTTGCCTCTCCGCCGCATGCAGTGATATGCGGCCAGCGTGGGCACAGGTGACATCAAACTCAACAGACGTATAACCCAATACTCGGGCGAGCCGTCGTTCATCGCGGAGGAACCGTCGAGCCGTCCGTCGCGGCGCGCCATCACGCCGCCCATCACGCCGTCGTCGTCGCTCGGCCGCTCCGATGATGAACCACGCGATCGGCCGGCCGGCCGACCGCTGATTATCGAACTCGTCGACGTCGCCGCACCGCCGTCGCGCCGCCCGTCACGCCGTCGCCGTCGCTCGCCCGCTCCGGTTCTCGGTCTCGTCGCTCGGTAGTTTGTTGGGCGGCCTTGGGCCGCCTTCGTCGCTCGCGCCGTCGCTCCGTCGCTC
>JALZUV010000029.1 GCA_023301245.1 Rickettsiales bacterium | reverse complement strand
TCTATTAGCATTTGAACTACGAAGGCCGTCAACACCATTCCGCATAATTCAAGTAAGTTAATCGTGAGTTTGCAACCCTCTCCCGCCTGTGCTTGATTTTTCAATGTTTTGGAAAGGTTCGCGTTTATGGTGTATCTCCAAAATATTTTTAGTTCTGGGCAATACCCGCCGATCGCGTCAAAACTGGCGTCTGAAAAATAATGCCTTACGGGCGTACGGCGGATGTGGGTATAGACCGAGTCGCTGATAGATTCTCCCCGACTCAGCATTCGCTGTTCAATCGCCCATTTCCAGAAAGCCAGATCACCATGGAACTCCCAACCAAGTCGCACGTGCCTCATCTGGCTCCCCGAATTCCTTTTCCCCTCTTTGTGGAGCCCTGTAAGGCGAAGCAATTGCCACACAAAATACCTTCCGGCCCTAATCACGAAAGTAAGGTTCCACAACTTTCCCGCTATGCTCAGCACTTCTTTCACGCGCGCTTCTGTTTTGTTAGCAGGCCATTCTTTTTCTAGCAGTACTCTGATCGCTTCTAACTTTTCTCGTGTTATCGAAATGCGCATGCGGTGTGAGTCTATCGTGTATCCTAGCGCGTCTATGGTGGTATCCCAGTCGGTGCTCTTCTTTGGCGCCAGAATAGGGGTTTCCCCAATCTCTCCTGGCCCGAATAGTCTAATGTTGTCTGATGCCAAAGACGCAGACGCGGTCAGGGCGGATTGGTCAGTCTCGTCGTGTTGCACTCGTGCTAGCAAAAAATCGTCAACGTACACGGAGGTAAAAAACGGGTCCCAGAGCCCCCCCCCTTTTGCCGGCCGCACGCGAGCCTCGCATGGGACGGGGGTGGGTTTACCCTCTTCCCAAGGTGCCGTAATTCGTACATGAGACATCATGGCGGCGCCTTCGGGCAGTACTACTGCATCCGATAATGAGGTGTGGCAGTGTGCGTGTTCCGCGGCCGAGGACATCACCCCCCAGAACCCGGGCGACCCTGCCCAGCCGAAGGTGAGTCGCAGATCGGCTACCAACACATCGCCTAGCACGTAGCAAAAATTCTGCGCTTGATCGGGGGCTACACGTACATTTCTGAAGGCGTCGGACACGTCGGCTTTCGACATTAAGATTCTCTTGTTAGGGTATTTTACTCTCAGGCCGGTAAGTTCGGCCAAGAATTTCGGCAGAGCTTCCCCGCATAAACAACGCGGTATACCTTCTTTTACCGTGTCCCGATTAAGCCCCCCCCGCACCCCCCGGGCTGTGCGCGGGTCGAATGAGAAATCATTTATAATACGGACCTTATTAGTAACGACGGCGGCCAAGGGAGCTACTCGGATCCCCTCTACTTCTGCTGCGACGTCCTTGTTTAGGACCAGGCATCTGTTCCTTCTTACGTCGTCGAATAACTTTTCCCATACTTTTGGGAGGTGCTCGCGTACGCTAGGATGGTTACCGTACTGAAGAGCTAGTGCTAGATCTGATTCGGAGCGTACAGTTTTTGCGGCTACTCCGTGGGCTACTATTTCAAGTAGGTCGTCTATGGCTGGGAAACGTTTAGTTTTCCCAAAGTACTGTTCGACGTCGCGCACGTCCAACGGCGGTGACACCAAGGTGCCGCCGATGCCTTTTGCGACCTCTCCCAGTTTTCCTCCGTTTAACCTAACTAACTCCGTACAAGTGTTCGCCAGGTCTGCAATGATTTGTTTCTTTTCGACGATAGTGAAATCGTTGCTGGACATCCTACTTTTCTTCTCCGACCACTTACATGTTAGCGCTATTATCTGTGACTCTAGTTTTATGTTTTCTGGCCGTTTTTTCTTTTCGGTGGGGAGTCTGAGAGTTGCCGCTCCATCAAGAGGCGTCGACGACGCCGACCCGACTGTCAATTCTCTGACTCCACCGCTATCTTTATCATTGGTAGTATAATTCTGTCTGCGTGATGGATCCACTGGGATCTCTTTTCTCTTTTTCCCGTGAGGAAAATTCTGCCTGCCTGGTGGATCGACGAGGATCTCTTTTCTGCATTTTCCGTGAGGAAAATTCTGCCTGCTTGTTGGATCAACGAGGATCTCTTGTCTGTTTTCTCCGTGAGGAAAATTCTGCCTGCCTGATGGATCAACGAGGATCTCTTGTCTGTTTTCTCCGTGAGGAAAATTCTGCCTGCCTGGTGGATCAGCGAGGATCTCTTCTCTATTTTTTCCGTGTGGAAAATTCTGTCTGCCTGATGGATCAACGAGGATCTCTTCTCTATTTTTTCCGTGAGGAAAATTCTGCCTGCCTGGTGGATCCACGTGGATCTCTTGTCTGTTTTCTCCGTGAGGAAAATTCTGCCTGCCTGATGGATCAACGGGGATCTCTTTTCTATTTTTTCCGTGAGGAAAATTCTGCCTGCCTGGTGGATCAACGAGGATCTCTTCTCTATTTTTTCCGTGAGGAAAAATCTGTCTGCCTGGTGGATCAACGAGGATCTCTTCTCTATTTTTTCCGTGAGGAAAATTCTGTCTGCCTGATGGATCATCGAGGATCTCTTTTCT
>JALZUV010000028.1 GCA_023301245.1 Rickettsiales bacterium | reverse complement strand
CAACATCGCACAGATGGTCGCCCAAACGAACAAACCGCTCATCATCGCTATTGATGGCCCTGCGGCCAGTGGCAAAGGCACGCTCGCGCGCCGCTTGGCCAATGAATTAGGTTTGAAATATCTCGATACAGGCAGCCTCTATCGCGCCGTAGGCATGAAGCTAGTTTATGCTGACCTCAAACCTGAAGATGCCGCCGCTGCCCTGCACGCCGCCAATAACATTCAACTGCAAGACCTAAGCAATCCACGCTTGCGCCAAGAGCATGTTGGCCGCGCCGCCTCCATTGTTTCGGCCATGCCCGAAGTACGCGCCTCGCTATTAGATTTCCAACGCAAAGTGGCAACCGACCCAAAAGGCGCAGTGCTTGATGGCCGCGACATTGGCACGGTGGTGTGCCCCAAAGCCGATTTCAAATTCTTCGTTACGGCCAATGTTGCAACCCGCGCCGACCGCCGCCACCGCGAGCTTTCAGGCCAAGGCTTCACCGTCATTTACGATTCCGTACTAGAAGACCTAATCGAGCGCGATGAACGCGACAGCAAACGCGCCACCGCGCCACTAATCGCCGCCGACGATGCCCAAACCATCGACACTTCCGACATCAACGCCGATGACGTATTCGCCCAAGCACTAGGAATGATAGAACGTAAACTAGCGGCTTAAATCTGCTGTAGCTAAGAAATCCATAAGTCGTTTTTGGGGCTAACCCACTTGTCGCGCGCAATTTATTTCATGTTCTTTTTTCAACAATACTCCCAGCCATACAATGGATACTAAAATGAATTCAGCATGACAAAGTGATGGAAAACCTCTCCACCTACCACATCTAGTAGCTAGAACACACTTACCCACAAGAGTGACTGAATGATAAAAGTCACAGTCAAAGTGGCTTCTGGAATCTTATCCACAAACTTATCCACTTTATTGGAAAACGTGATATTTACGCAACAATTCGTTAATTTGGCGGTTTTTCTAGCCTCTCAGCCCATCTAAGCGTTGACGAGACCCATGAATTCGGGTTAATTTCCCATAACAGCCCATGAAATCCCATGGCGAACCAAAAAAGCCCATAAGAGGCTATTATCTGGGGAAACAAACCCAAGGGATTTGATGAGCGAACAAGACGGTACAAGGTTGGGGAATCTTAAAACCGCTAATTTTTTGACTTCGGATTAGGTTGGCCGCGCGCCACCTAATCCGGTTTTTCTTAAAGGCCCCATCAGAGGGCTAAAAACACTGCGGTTAGAGTTCATCTAATTTGCATAACAGGAAGTAGATAGCAGTTGTAATGGCGTTGTTTTTATCAACCTTTACAAACAAAATTGACAAGAAGGGACGCGTGTCCATTCCTGCCCCCTTCCGCGCGGCACTTGGCGGCCAAGAATTTCACGGTATTATTGCTTATGGGTCGTTTGTGAACCCCTGTATTGAAGCCTGCGGCTATGACCGCATCGCCAAACTTTCCGCCTCTATTGAATCACTCGACCCCTTCTCGGAAGAGCGCGATGCTTTTGCCACCACTATATTAGGCGGCAGTTCGCAAATTAATTTTGATGGCGAAGGGCGCGTATTGTTGCCCGAAACACTCATCGAAGATGCAGGTTTATCTGACCACGCCCTATTTGTAGGTAAAGGCGAGACATTCGAGATTTGGGAGCCTAAAGCCTTTGAGTCTTACGCTGCCACCGCCCGCAAACTCGCGCGCGAACAACGGCTCAAACTTCGCGCCGAATCCATCACTGGGGGAAATTTCTAGCTATGATAGTCACCTTCAATTGCGACTGGACAACTCCCGAAGAAACCGTGAATGAAGGCATTAGCGACAATGGCTTGAGCGGTGCAAGTGCGATACTGGGCACGGAATGGAAACCGATCTGCCCTGCCAATGACAACCTACCCGTTTGGTTAGAGGTATATGGCTGAGACCTCACATATTCCCGTCATGCTGCCCGAAGTGCTGGAAGCGCTCGCGCCCGTTAATGATGAAATTTATGTGGATGCCACTTTTGGCGCTGGCGGATATAGCCGCGCGATATTAGAAGCGGCAAAATGCACCGTCTACGCCATAGACCGCGACCCAAATGTGCAAGAATTTGCCAAACAATTACAAGCCGACTTTCCTGAGCGCTTTA
The DNA here is from genome assembly GCA_023301245.1 of Rickettsiales bacterium. Lineage (GTDB taxonomy): Bacteria > Pseudomonadota > Alphaproteobacteria > Rickettsiales > JALZUV01 > JALZUV01. The sequence continues at coordinate 2,787 of JALZUV010000028.1, read as the reverse complement.
TTTTCCTTGCAGGGAGCTTTTCGCAAATGACCGAACTACTTAAAGCCAGCGGTGTTGAAAAGGTCGATGGCATTGTGATGGATTTAGGCATTTCCTCTATGCAGATTGACCAAGCCGAACGCGGCTTTAGCTTCATGCGAGATGGCGCGCTCGACATGCGCCAAAGCCAGCAAGGACAATCGGCCGCCGATGTGGTCAACACCATGGAAGCCGATGATATTGCCAATATCCTCTATGAATATGGCGAAGAGCGAAAATCGCGCCGCATCGCCCGTGCCATTGTTAATGCCCGCGACGAAGCGCCGATTGAAACCACACTACAATTAGCCGATATTATTTCCAAAGCCGCGCCGAAATTTGGCAAGCAGAAAATTCACCCTGCTACGCGCAGCTTTCAAGCCCTACGAATCTACGTCAACCGCGAGTTAGACGAGCTGGAAGAAGCACTAGAAGCTTCCAAGCCACTCCTCAACAGCGGTGGACGAATGGTGGTCGTCACCTTCCATTCACTGGAAGACCGAATTGCCAAAACCTTTTTCACCACTTGCTCTCGTGAAAACCTAGGAGGGTCACGGCATTTACCGATGGTAGAAGCCGCCGACCCTCCGCTTTTCACACTGCCTAATCGCAATAAAGCGATGGCCGCAAGCGAGCAAGAATCCGCTATCAACACCCGTTCTCGAAGCGCAAAACTGCGCGTGGGAATTCGCACGGAGATTGCCGCATGAGAAAACGCACCGCACTTATTTGGTTCTCTGTCGTTATCGCCGCGGCTTACGGCTTATATGAAGTAAAATGGGAAGTACGCGAGCTGCGCGAAGACAACCTACTGACCGAAGCTGAAATGCTAAAAGAACAACGCGCACTCGAAGTGCTGGCGGCGGAATGGGCATATCTTACCCGCCCCGAACGACTAGAGAAACTATCGCGCAAGCACCTGCCTAAACTAGTAGCAGGCAATGGAACGCAAGTGGCCGAAATGAATGAATTTCCGCCTAAACCCATCGAGAAACCTCTGCAAGATGGCGGGCTCACCTATTCGTCTTATAATGTAACGGAAGAATAATGCAGCACATGCCCGTTCATCGAATGCAACGCGATAGTGCAAGTAAGCGCTCGCTTGAACAATGCCGCACTCGCCTTGTATTCATCGCGGGTTTATTGCTAATATGCTACGCGCTGCTGGCCGTTCGCATTGTCGATGTATCGCTATTACAAGCGCCTGACGATACGCAAACCATCCTCGCAGAAAATGGCATCACCCCCGTTAAAGATAACGATACGCTAGAACGTGGTCGTATTTACGATCGCATGGGCGAATTACTGGCCGTATCGCTGCCATCGCATACGCTTTATGCTAAACCACGTATCATTGACCGTTTTGGCGCTGCCGAGGCCGCCACCGCTTTAAGCAAAATTTTCCCCAAAATGAAGCGCAAAGCCCTGCTGAAAAAGCTAGACCCCAAAAGCAGCTTCGTTTATTTGAAACGCCATATTACGCCTTCACAAATGGAAGCCGTAAATGCGCTGGGCATTCCGGGGTTAGAATTTGAAAAAGCCATGCGCCGCGTTTATCCGCAAGGCAAAAGCTTTAGCCATGTGGTCGGCTTTACCGATGTAGACGGCAACGGCCTTTCCGCAATCGAGAAAAAGTTCGACAAAGCATTGGGCGAAAAAGGCGAAGATATTCACCTTTCAGTCGATGCGCGAATGCAGCATATTCTGCGCGATGAGCTACTTAAAGGCATGAAGGAATTTCGCGCTATTGGTGGTGTCGGCGCGATTATGGATATTACAAATGGCGAGATTGTCGCCCTTTCTAGCTTGCCCGATTTTGACCCGAACGAGCCGAAGAAAGCATCGGCCAACGCTCGCTTTAACCGCGCAGTTGCAGGGGTGTATGAAATGGGCTCAACCTTCAAAACATTCACCACGGCAATGGCGCTGCATCATAAAACCGCCAAAATATTTGACCGTTACGATGTCACCAAGCCCATCAAAGTAGCGCGCTATACTATCCGCGATAGCCACCCTGAAAACCGCTGGCTGACCGTGCCTGAAATTTTCATGCTCTCGTCCAACATCGGCACGGTGAAAATGATTATGGAAGTGGGCAAGCAGCGCCAACAAGACTTCCTTAAACAGCTTGGCCTGTTCCAACGCTCCTCTATCGAACTGCCCGAAGTGGCCATGCCCCTCATCCCTAAAACATGGCGCGACATTAATATGATGACCATCTCATACGGCCACGGAATTTCCGTCACGCCGATGCATTTAGTGCAAGCGATTGGCACTTTGCTGGGCGATGGAAAACACCTCGCACCCACCTTGCTTAAAGATAGCGACATGAGCAAAAAAGAGCGCCCACAGATTGTTTCTGCCGAAACTACCGCGCAGTTACGTAAGCTAATGCGCCTTGTGGTGGAACATGGCACGGCGCGTAAAGCCAACGCCGAGGGCTATCGTGTCGGCGGTAAAACAGGCACAGCCGAAAAAGTAAAAGGCGGCAATTACCGCGATAAAGATAAACTCGCCAGCTTCGTGGGTGTATTCCCATCCGAAGCGCCGCGCTATGTGGTGCTAGCCATGCTAGACGAACCCCGTGGCAATAAAAGCACCTATGGCTTTGCCACGGGCGGTTGGGTCGCCGCGCCTGTCGTAAAACGCGTTATAGAAAAAATGGCACCCATGTACGGCATCCGCCCCATTATCGAACTGCCAAGTGAAGCCATCGCTAAAGGCAGCAAAGTGCAAGAAGTTTCATTCTAAGCTTATTAGACTACCCCC
>JALZUV010000027.1 GCA_023301245.1 Rickettsiales bacterium | reverse complement strand
CCCCGCCGCCCGGGTCTATTTGTATACGATTGAGTATGTGTGCGGAGCGTTGCAGTAACAGAGACACGTTCCGCATCGTAAACCATGGATACAGCAAAAGTCAAAAGCTCAACCCGCTGCTTGCTACGTGCAAAGGCATCCCTCGCTCTCTAGACAGCCTGCAAATTGTGTCCTGTCTAGTCTGCTCGTTCTGCTGTCTGAGGCGGAAACCAAGCGAGCCAAGCTGCCTAGCAATGACATTAGTGTGGGGCCACCAGTCGTCAAGACTAGACCGTTTCGAGATTCACCGACTAGGGACTGGTGAGCAAATAATTGACAAAAATAATAAACACACAAACAAACAAACAAACTACCTGGTACCAGGTATAAAACAAACAAATAAACAAGCAACAACCGAAGTCCTACCCACGGACCACCATTGGAGCAACAAGAAAATGCCCATAAATTCCCGCTGTAACCGATACCTGGCAAGTACTTAAGAGTGTCAGAACTTACCATACTATACTTGAGTGTGTTCGTTGCAGTTGCTGTTGCAAGCTGCTGCCGTCGTTGCTGCTTACTACAGGATCGGTCTCGACCATATGTCGACCACACGCAAAAACAAATTTTAAGTACTATAATAGTTCTATTAATAGAAACCAGGTAGCGCACAGCAAGATACACACTGACTGATACCGTGTGTTGTTTTCTGGCTATTATTATTGCTCTCTCCACCCATGCTGCGAGAGTCGAACTAATCTCGCCATACAGTACCGTGCGTTGCTGTTGCTGCTACTGCCTTTGCGGCCTTCGCTGCTGCTGCTGCCGCTGCGCTACATTATTGACAGTTTACTAGTAGAGCTGCAGCTGGCTGCTGCCATGCCGTAGCGGCTGTATCTCTACATCGCTCCTTGTCGCCAAACAGTATGAACGAGTACGAGTAAATCTATGCAGGAATCAAATCATCACGTCAATAATCCGTCACGACGCGTATAATCCCGCATTTAGGTGCGTTGAGAAAAGCAACAAACAAAACCACAGCTGACGCGTCTTGGAGGTCGTGTATTAGCTATCGTGTATGTGCACTTCACCGGAACCTCGTCTGCTCCTGCTTGCGCCCGCCTCCACGCCAGCCCCGAATGTGCAGCTTTGATCCGCCGCGTACGTGTGTGCTCGGTGCGCAGCAGCCTCCGATTGATTGCTTTGCCTTTAATTTTGCTTCTGTTCTGTTTGTTGTCCTGATATCGAGCTTCAAGGAAAAGTTGGAGAAGTAGTAGTACCCGAGGAGTTCACGACGTCCGCTCCGCTGCAAGAGCAGGGGGGCAGGTCACCCCAACGACCCACCGAGTCGTTGGGGCGACGTGGACGGCCCTCTCTTATCCTCAGTATTTCTCCCACAACCTCTGTTCTCTGGCTTTGGGTTGGTTGGAACAGAGCAATGACAGTGGTTGGCACTCATTCTACAAGTGATATTGGATCGAAACTCATGGAGCCACCTCCGTTCCTTCGATTGCTGCAATTTCGTTGCTCCCGAGATTACTGTTGTATTCTTGTGCGCCCACACCAATCATTTAAAGTAAGTATTGGATTAGATGAGGCCTCCTGCCCCAGCCGGTGGTTCTACCCATACTTCATTGTTTCCCTTTACTCTCCATTTTCCACTGGGCTGGGGTTGGTTGTCTCACCCAAACTTTCTTTAACTCTCACACACCGCAGCGTGCAGCCAGCGAAGGGTCGGGGGAGTGGTTAACCAATAGCTGTCGCATGGTAGGCCTTGTGCTATCGCTTAAAGGCACGTGGCGCTCTTCTGCTTTGTACCCCCCGGAGGGGCACTCTGAATGGTTGCCACTCTAAAACAATACCTTTCCACCTGGTCCGTTTTCCACCCCCAATCTTCATGATATCAAAATGCCGCGCTCGTTGGCGATTGGTATTTGAACCTCCTTCGAGTACCAGAAAGAAATGCATCGTATTCACAGCAACATAATCTAATAGCGCTCGTAGCTGTATTAAACAACGTTTAAATGTGCCTGCCGAAGTGCCGCTGGCTGCCATCGCACTCACCCTCTGTTGAACCATGGACTGGGGTCATGCTTCCCTACTCTCTAGTATTTTATGATAGCCACTGAACTGGGGTCAGATGTCTCCCCCTTGTCAATCCTTCCGCCCAAACTTACTGCGGAATGGCAACATTCGCAACGGTTGTTGCATCGGGTTTCATACTTTATCTGCCTTAACCGGCAACGCGCAAGGAGCGGTGGACTTTGCGCCATCGCCCACTCACCCGCTTCTGCGGCGGACGAAGCTGGCGCAACGGTTTTGTCAGCTACGTGCGCCATGAGTGATCTGGGCACTGAACCAAAGCGTCCTAGCGAACCTATCGCGTGCCTACCAGACAAACCTGGATGTAAATACACAGCATCTTAAACTTTACTTGAGGGGCTTGAATGAATATCTCCCTCTCTTAATAGTAGCAACGTGAGCTAAGCATACGTCGAAGCGATGCTGTGTGTCCAGGCAGGCCGTCGAGAAAACATAACGGTAGCACAGACATCAACAACGCGACTCCGGGCCGCTCCTACCTACATATCGGCGAACTTGAACTTGGTACCTGGTATGTAATAACGAAGTAGGAATATGCCGCAACGAGTCGCGTGTGTGTCTGCAATGCAAAGGTGGGGGGGGGGGGGGCGCAATAC
>JALZUV010000026.1 GCA_023301245.1 Rickettsiales bacterium | reverse complement strand
TGTCCGCCAAAGTGGCGACATTTTTATCCGCTCTTTTTGCGGAGCTCAGCTTCCACTAGGCCATATGTTTTCACTTCCACCGTCTTTTTGTTATAGGCGAGTCGTTTGTTTTTCGAGGTTTTGAAGCTTAGAGAGTAAAGCTTGCTCCGTGTTGGCGTAGCCATTCTTTCCGCCCACGATAGTCTGGCAGGACCTTGTCCACTTCGTTCCAGAAGGCGGCGGAGTGATCTCGGTGGTGGAGGTGGCAGAGTTCGTGGACTACGATGTAGTCGATGATGCGGGCCGGGGCCATCATGCACTTCCAGTGGAAGTTTAGGATGCCCGAGGACCCGCAACTGGCCCAGCGAAAACCCATTTCCTTGACCTTGATGGACTTGGGCTGGTGGCCGACCTTGGGGGCGAAGTGTGCCGCTCTCGCAGCGAAGCGTTCTTGTCCTTTATCCCCGTAGAATTGTTCGAACGCTGCGCGTGCTCCTGCAGTGCCATCTCGCTCGATGCATTCGCGGCTGAGGCTGAAGTAGCCGTCCTTGAGTTTCAGAACACGATCTTGGCCAGAGACCAGCGAGAGGCGGTAGGAGCGGCCAAGGTAAAGGAAGGTTTCGCCACTGACCCATTCCCGGACGACGGAGCTGGCATTGAGATCTTTCCACTCGGCGAGGTTGCGGTAGATCCACATACGCTTGCTCTCCACGACGGCATCCACTTGCTCTGGGGCGTAGTCGGCGGGGGGGCGGACGACGATCTCCCCATTGCGTTCGATCACGATGTCGGTGGTTTTCCGAGAGGTGCCGGGCAGGAGTTGATACTCGATGTCTCTGATTTTTCGAGAAGTCATGAATCTGCTCCTTTCAATAGTTCGTCGTGGCGGTTCTTGGCGAGCTTCATAATCTCGATGGCAATGCGCTCGCGCTTTTCCTTAAGCTCGGAAATTTCGGTCAGGGTGAGGGCCGTTTTGATCTTGCTGCGGGTGTCCTTCTGCTTCCCGGCATTCTGCCAATAGTCGATGCTGCCAATGTCCCCCTGCAGGGCTTCGACAATGCTTTCCATGAGTTTACGAATCTTAGGCTTGGCTTCGGCGGTGACCTTGCCCTCGGGAAATGCCTCGTTGGCGATGTGCTGATAAAAGGTTGTGGCCTCTCGGCTCATGCCATCTTCACCTTCTTGGCGTCCTTCGGCCGCGGTTTTACGGATTTGATCCAGCTCGTCGGCAAGCTTTTCCCATTGACCTTGATACTGATCGATCAGGTTCTCGACCTTCTCGGAGAGGCTTTTGTAGAATGCTGGGTCCTCATCTTGGTGGACCGTGCAGTGTTTGCGGATCGCGTGTTCCATCTCGCTGGCCTTCGCCTCGGCGTTATCTCCGGCGTTTTTGTTCAGTTGCTCGATGAAGTTCTCCGAGAGGAGCTCGACTGGAGGCACCTTTGGATTGATGCCCAGGCTAATGAGATGCTCGTTAATGAGATCGCGCACTTTTTGCCCAGCGTCACCGAGTCTCAGACTGTCATCTTTGTAGCGTTCCTTTGCGACGCGTAGAATGTAGCCGAAGCGCTTGGCCGGAACCCGGTATGCCTGAGCGCCAGCGTTGGGGAGAATGATGTCGAGGCTGGCGAGGAACTTTTTCAAAAACACATCGAAGTCCGCTCGGATCTTTTCGTCCTTCAGCAGAGTGACGGCGGCGTGCACCACGGCCGCGTCTACTTCGACTCCGGGGAGTTTGCCTTCCACAAAGTCCTTCACGTCTTCCACCTTGTTCTCAGAAAAGAGCTGGAGCAATCGCTGGTAGCGTTCTTGGAGCACGGGTAACTCGGAAGCGATGCTCTTGAGGCCGCTCGCCAATTCCTCGGCGTGTTCCGTGCCGTAGATCGTCAGGGCTTCAGTCAGATTGTGAGTGAGGCCGATGTAGTCGACGATGAAGCCGCGCTTCTTTCCTTTCTTCACCCGGTTGGTGCGGGCGATCGCTTGGAGCAGGGTGTGTTCGCGCAAGCGCTTATCGAGATACATCACTTGCTCAATGGGGGCATCGAATCCCGTAAGGAGCATGTCGCAGACGATGAGGAAACAAATTCCGCTGTGCGGTCTTTCGGGATCGTCTAGGGCAAAGGGCTTGCAGAAGTTTTCCACGGCATTCCACTCGCGGGCTTGGCGGCGTGTTTGGGTGACATGCGCCGCTTCATTCGTTCCGTCGCCGGAGATGATCACGGCGGCCTTGAGTTTCCGCACCTTGGCGATCAATTCAGTATCCGGGTGCTCGCTCGCTTCGAGGGTGGTGGCATAATTTGCGAGGGCGGCGTGAATTGCAGTTTGGTAACGCACGGCGGCGAGCTTCGAATGGCACACGACCTGCGCCTTGAAGCCATTGGGGAAGATCTGTTCGAGGTAATGACGGACGAGGTCCTTCGCGATGGCGGCGATGCGTTGTTCGGCTTCCAAGATGTCGCCAGTCGCTCCGTATTTCTTTTTAATGGCGAGCAGCTCTTCCTCAGTTCTGTCTTGGAAAAGGTTTTCGAACTGCGTCTCGAAGCCGTGCTTGTCGGTGAGGGCGGCGTCGGCGGTGCGTCCCTCGTAGAGGATTTGCAGGGTGGTTCCATCTTCCACCGCATCCATCAGCTTGTATTCATCGATGTAGGTGCCGAAGCGTTTCACCGTCTTCTTAGCTCCGTGGCGCTCGGTGATAAGTGGGGTGCCGGTGAAGGCGATACGGGCGGCGTTCGGAAAGGCCTCGAAGATGTTGTCGCCGAGGTCGGAGCCTTGGGTCCGATGGGCCTCATCGATCATCAGCACGATGCGGGAGGAGGAGTTTACCACGCCAAAGGTCTCGCCGATCGGGATGCCATTGAAGGTTCCGAGTGCTTCGGCAACCATCGAGGGGAGGCTCTCCTCGCGTTGCTGGAATTTGTGAACCATCACCATGTTCACGTCTGAGGTATCGGTTGCCAGATCCACGCGGAGGTCGGTGCTGCTATCGATGACATTGACGCGGCCGCCGATGAGCGTGGCCGTCTCGGCGAGTTGGTCTTCCAAGTCCACCCGGTCATTGATCAGGAGGATCTTGTAGTCATGGAGATCCTTCGAGGCGCGTAGGATGCGGGCGGCGAAGACCATCGTCAGGCTCTTGCCTGATCCCTGCGTGTGCCAGACCACTCCGCTGCGTTCTTCGGCAGTTTCGCCATCGCGGAGGCGGCTGATGAGTTTGTTGGCAGCGCGGAATTGCTGGTAGCGGCAGAGGACCTTGATGCGCGGTCCCTGGTCGGTGTCCATGAAAACGGAGCAGGTCCGCATCATTTGCAGGAGGTTGCTCTTGGTCAGCATCCCGCCGATCAGTTGCTGCTGCTGGTTCTTACCCTCGGCAGATTCATCGCTCAGCGGCCACTGGGTTTTCCAAGGGTAATAGTGTTCTTCGCCGGAGGTGATGGTGCCGTAGTCCGCCTCCATGCCGGTGCTACGAATGAGGAGGAGATTGGTATGGAAAAGGCGGGGCTGGCCCTCCTTCAGTCCGTGCTTTACCGTCTCACTGCGGCGGCCCATGTAGCGTTGGAGTTGGGCGAAGGCCTCGGCCATCGGATTGGCACAAGTCGGCCCTCCTTTCTTGCACTCCACTACGCCGATCGGGATACCGTTTACGAAGAGGACGATGTCGGGAATGATGAAGCTCTTCACGCAACCCGGCGTCTCGATGCGGAACTGATTGATCGCGAGAAAGAAGTTCTTATTCGGAGTGTCGAAGTCGATCAACTTCACCACGGGATCCTCTTCGCCGGTCGCCTCGTTGACATCGATCTGAGCTTTAAATAGGAGTTTTTGAATGGCCTCGTTCGCTTCCAAAAGGGTGCGATTCGGTTGCCGGAGGATTTGATCGTGGAGATCCTGAATCTGCTTCTCGGTCAGCCAAGTCTCGCCATCCGGGCCGGGGTTGATCGCGGCGATCGCTTCGGCGAAGTCGCGGGGGAGGATTCTCTCCTTAAAACTCGTCCGCCGACTGCGGGACGGATCACTAGGGATCTGCTGCCCTTGATCGATGACCTCCCAGCCTTGGGATGCCAATTGCCTCAGGAAGGGCTGCTCAACTTCGGTGTATTCGGACATCTCGGAGTTTTGGGTAGCCGCTTTTGCGGTTTTTAGACTTCAAAGAGACAGCCACGAGCGCTTGCCATGGCAGCGAGAGTTTGAGCAATTCGTTTGATCTTCCCCTTGCTCGACACCGCATTGAAATCAATCGAGCAATGCGCCGGGTTGTCGGGGAGGGGACTCATTTCAATAGCGAGTTCTTCGTGGGCACTCACCTCCTCGGGAGACACTGCCCAAGTCCCAGCGGACTGGAGTCCGAGATTCTCCGTGAAATGGCGGTAGGAATCTTCGGCGCTGGTCTTGGTGGAATCGTCAACTGAGAGCTTACCTTCATCTTTCGCCGTGGGCACGAAGCTACGACTTTGTAGCTCGCCGTCTGCGCTCAGGTAAGAAGGGTGGACTTGTCGGAAAAACAGATCACTCATGTTCAGGAAAGGCGTTTTTTAATTAAGGCGAAAATAGAAGGCCAGGCATTGGCCTCATCGAATGCGATACTCTCCTCGATAAAGTCGTCGGACTCGAAGTTCGTGGAATAGAACTCAAGTTGTTTCTCCTCAAAGTTCACCTCGAGTTCAGCTCGCAGCTTGGGGCGAATCCACTCTAGGACGACGTTTCCCTCATCGCTGGCTCCGATCTCGGGGTAGTCTAGGCCAGAGGGGAACTCTTCCACCAATTGCTCGCTCAACCACTCGATATTCGCTGGAGCTGGGGCGGTTCCGCTCCCGTTGAGCCAGCCGTCTTCCAGTTGGAGAAGTTTGTCCAAGCCATCGACGAGAGGGTAGTGGAGAATGATTTCCAAAGTCTCGATTTCCGCAAGAGTTTGCAGTTGATCCCTCACATCATATTCGCCCACTCCTTCCAGAAAGGCAAAGGCGGCAGTCTTGCTCAGGCCTTCCGAGAGAGCCGAGAAAAATTGTTTCGAGTAGCTGAAAGTGATCGATTGCCCATCTGAGGTCTTCAGTCGGCATTT
>JALZUV010000025.1 GCA_023301245.1 Rickettsiales bacterium | reverse complement strand
CTAACGCTGGCGATGATGACGTTAACCTTGGTAACATTGCAGTAGGTAAAACTCAGTTTCTTGATGCTGGCCTAGGCAACGATGATATTGACGATCTTGGTGCTGGTGGTTCAGCTGCTGTATCTACAACTGGTTTCAGTGGTGACGCAGTTATCCTTGGTAACCGTGGTGATGATAGCATCATTATCGATGGTCAAAATGCTGGTTCAAGCGTGACTGTCTTTGGTGGTACCAACGGCGGTGCTGACGGCCTAACTGATTCATTGGATGGCGCGGATTTAATTCGTGTTGGTCAAGGTAATGCAGTTATTTATGGTAACGCTGGCGATGATGATATCATCCTTGAAGGTTCTGCTGGTACTACTCAGTTCGCTAACGGTGGCTTAGGTAACGATATCATTCGTGACCTTGGCGACAACTCGACTAACTTGGGTGGCGGTACATACCACATTCAAGGTGGTCACGGTGATGATGACATCCAGCTTAACTCAATTGGTAACGTAACTGGTATCGTTATCGAAGGTGGTAACAACCGTACAGATTTATTGGATGGTGATGACACAATCAATGTTGATGCTTCTGGTATTCCTGTTGAAAATGGTGAACTGCTAGAAACAATCGAAATTTACGGTAACAGCGGTGTTGATACTATTACGTTTAACTCTGACGGTATTGCTGCTGGTGGCCTAGACGCTACTATCAACGGTGGTGTGGGTGATGACATTCTTGATATCACGCTAACAGATGGTGATACTGGTATCATTAATCTAGCTGCTGGTGATGACACTGCGACATTCACTACAACTGCTGGCCAAGATGCTGAGTTTATCGTTAATGGTTACTCAACTGACGATACTGTAACAATCGATCTTAACGCAGCGACTGCTGCTGAGATTGACGTAACAGTTTCAGCTGCTGGCGTATTGCTTGAAGATGGTATTGATGGTTCTGTTAACCTTAACGGTTACACAGGCGACCTTAACCTAACGCTAGGTGCTGGTTCAGTTCTTGCCTCTAACACAACTGCAACGGCCGCGACTCTAACGGGTGGTGCTGGTGATGATCAACTTATCTCTAACGACGCTGGCGACACACTTGTTGCAGGCGCTGGTAGCGACGTTCTCATCGGTGGTGCTGGTGCAGATACGTTCCAGTTTGTTGACGAAACTGAGTTTGACGGTACTGACATTATCACCGGTGGTGATGATGCTGATACAATCAGCTTCACAGGCGCAACTGACCTAACGGGTATTGCTCTTACTAATGTTTCAGAAGTTGAAACTATCACAGCAGCTGATGCACTAACTATCGAAGCAGCAGCAACTAACGGTACTGATATCATAGCGATCGACGCTAGTGCGTCAGCAGCAGCCCTAACGGTTGTCGCTGGTGTTACTGACGCTGACTTGACAGTGACGGGTTCAAGCGCAGCTGATGTGCTTGACTTCACTGGTGCAGAAGGTGTTCTGACAATTGATTCAGGCGCTGGCGCTGACGTAATCACTTCTGGTAACGCAGCCGACGTGATTACAACAGGTGCTGATGCTGATGTATTGACTTACACTAACGCGACTCAAAGCTCGTTTGGTGCAATCGATACTATCACTGACTTCGATGCTGATGCTGACTCGTTTGACTTCACAACGACTGGCGCTACTGGTAACGCTGTTAGCTTTACTGACGGTACAGCAGGTGACTTCTCTGCAGCAGCAGACGCTGGCGCAGCGGCTACCTTGTTCATCGCTTCTGATGTAGCATTGCAAGCAGCTGATGCAGCGGGTATCTTCTCTTACGGTGGTAGCACTTACCTCGTATTGAACGATGCAGCTGATGCTAGTTACCAAGCAGCTACTGATTACCTTGTAGACATTACTGGCTACACAGGTTCATTGACAGTGACTGACATCGTGACTCAATAATCAAACCTAGTTTGATGAAAGAATTTGGCCGAGAGGGAAACCTCTCGGCCTTTTCTTTGCCTAAAATTTGCTGATTACAGCTATTGCCCTTTGAATGAATTGAGTTATAGTCTCGCCATTATGGCAGTGGCTCAAAACTCTAAAAATGACCAAACAAAAGAACGCGAATTAGGGAAGCTAATTCGCCAAGCAAAGCGCCCATTATGGTGGGTAGCGATATTCTCTTTTGCTGCTAACATGCTCATGCTCGTTATGCCTATCTACACCCTGCAGGTGCTTGATAGGGTGATTATGAGCTTTAATTTTAATACATTGGTTATGCTTACCATTGTTGCCTTAGGCGGCCTTTTATTTTACGCCTTATTTAGCGGTTTACGCAGTGTGGTATTATCACGCTTAAGCGATTGGTTGCAGGCCGTACTATCGCCTCGCCTTATGGCTGTTGCGGTAGAAAATAGCGCAATTGGTATTCCTGCTAGCGCGGGTCAATTCCAACGTGAACTTGGTAGCCTGCGTGGTTTTATCGCTGGCCAAGGGGTAACTAGCTTATTTGATGCGCCATGGTCGATTATTTTTATCATTACCATTTATCTTATTAACCCGCTGCTGGGGTTGCTGTCGCTTGTTGGTGCAATATTATTATTAGGTTTTGGTGTTGCTGTTGAAATTTCTACCAAGAAGCCTGTCGATGATGCGACGGAACTTTCAAACCGTAATATGCAATTTGCTGAAGCGACGAGCCGTAATGCAGATGCCGTGGAAGCAATGGGCATGCTGCCTACCATTACAAAGCTATGGAAATCGCAAAGCGAACGAATGCAGGAGCTAACATCGCTTGCAGGTAATCGTTCTAACATTATTGTTTCGCTTTCGCGCTTTGTGCGCATGAGTTTGCAAATTGGTATTATTGGTATTGGCGCATGGTTGGCATTGAATAATGAGCTCACCGTGGGTGGCATGATTGGTGCTTCTATTTTAATGGGCCGTGCGCTTGCGCCGTTCGAAGGAGCGATTGCCACATGGAAGCAATTGATTCAGGCGCGTGATTCTTATCATCGTATTGATGCTGCACTAACGGATGTGCCTAATTTGCGCGGCACCATGGAAATGCCTGAACCAGGCGGCACGCTTTCTGTTGAGCAGCTAATGTATAAGCCGCCTAATGGCGCCACCCCGATTATTAAGAATGTTTCTTTTGCTTTGAAAGCGCATGAAAGCCTCGGGTTAATTGGCCCTTCTGCTGCGGGTAAATCTACCTTAGCGCGGTTATTGATGGGGATTTTACCTCCGTCACATGGTTCAGTGCGTCTAGATGGAGTTGATATCTTCCACTGGAACCGTTCTGACTTAGGTAAATATGTTGGCTACTTGCCGCAAAATGTCGAACTCTTCCCTGGCACGATTCGCGATAATATCGCACGGATGGAAACGGATGCTTCTGATGAAGATGTGATTGACGCTGCACGCTTTGCGGGCTGCCATGAAATGATTTTGCGTTTGCCGCAAGGTTACGAGACTGAATTTAGTCCTTCAATGTTGAGCCTATCACCTGGGCAGCGTCAACGTGTAGGATTAGCCCGCGCACTCTATAAGAAACCATCTTTTGTGGTGTTGGATGAGCCGAATATCAACCTTGATGGCGAGGGCGAAGTTGCACTACGTCAGGCCATCATACGCATGCGCGAGGCAGGCATTACTTTTATTTTGGTGGCGCATAAGCCATCTATCGTGACCCATGTTGATAAAATTCTGATGCTACAAGATGGCATGATTAAAGATTTTGGCCCCCGTGACGAGGTCTTGAAAAAATACACACAATCTTCCACGCCACAAAGTGCGGCTGGCACAGCGAAAAATTTGGAAGGCTCAGGGGATAAGAATGACGGATAATTCAGTATCTCAACCGCTGCCGATTCAAGCTGAGACCGCACAAGTTCCAGCGGAAGATGCGGTTCAGCAAGAAGCCACCATCGAAAACCCGGCTAAGAAAGTTAACTCTTTTATGCAATGCATGATTGGTTGGCTTGATGCGGTGAATAATTGGATGCTTCCTGTGCAGTCGGATGCAGATATGATGGATCCTAATCTTGCTACGCGTAAACCCATTATTATTGGTGGCTGGATGATGATTTTCGTCTTTGGTTTCCTTGGCCTATGGGCAGCATTTGCGCCGCTTGCAAGTGCGGCGATTGCGCCGGGTAAGGTGATTCTTTCTGGCAGTAAAAAATCTATCCAACATCTTGAAGGTGGTGTGATTGAAGAAATTATGGTGCGCGAAGGCCAAACGGTCAAAGCAGGCCAGCCGTTATTCCGCATGAATGAAACCGCCTCGCGTGCTCGGCTTGACCTGTTCGATAAGCAATATCAGGGGGCGCGTGCAACCGAGGCGCGCTTGATAGCAGAGCGCGATGACAAAGATAAAGTTGAATTTCCTGCGGCATTACTTGCGGAAAAAGAAACTTCAAGCACCTTGCAAGAAGTGCTAACGAGCCAAGAGCGCTTATTTGAATCGCGCCGTGCTAGCATTCAAGGGCAGCAAAAAGTGCTGGAACAGAAGAAGAGTCAATTTACCCAAGAAATTAAAGGCTTACAGGCGCAGATTACTTCGGCTACCCGCCAGATTAGCCTGCTAGGTGAAGAAGTTGGTGCTGTGCGCACGTTGCTAAAACAGGGTAATGCGCAAAAGCCTCGTCTATTGGCATTACAGCGCCAGCAGGCAGAGTTAAAAGGTAACCGTGGCGATTTCAGAGCTCGAATCTCGCGTGCTCAGCAGGCGATGGCTGAAACTGATTTGCAAATTATCAACATCCGCAATGAATTTGCTAACCAAGTGGCAACGGAAATGCGCGAGAATGTCGATAGGCTTGCCGACCTTCAGGAGCGCCTAAAGGCATCAAATGACATCATTGACCGTATTATTATCGAAGCACCCTTGTCGGGCGTAATAACGGCATTGAAGGTGCATACAATTGGTGGGGTAGTGCGCCCCGGTGATACATTGATGGAAATTGTGCCGATTGATGAATTACTGGTGGAGGCCAGAGTGTCGCCACAAGATATTGATGTGGTGCGTGAAGGTTTAGAGGCGCGTGTGATGCTATCGGCCTATGCGGCACGACGTGTGCCCCCCATTTCTGGAATCGTGGAGCAAGTATCGCCTGATAGATTTGAAGATAAAAATACTGGAATGCCTTATTACACTGCGCGTGTGCGTATTGATGAGGAAGATTTAGCCCAATATGATTATATTGAACTAACCCCCGGTATGCCTGCCGACACTTTGATTGTAACAGGCGAGCGCAGCGTACTTTCGTACTTGATGACCCCTATCACAGATAGCTTCCGCAAGGCCTTCCGCGAAGAATAGGCTACGGTATTTCTTGATGAGAAGGTTTGATGTTTGCCTCTACTCTATCAACAAAGCCTTTAATTTGTTTGCGCGGTGGTTTGAACACCTTTCTTGTGTTGGATAGGCCTGCTTTACCCCTGCCATATGGAAGATATAGTAGCTGAGTAATTATTACTGATTTATTTAACCTCATTGTAAGGACAAGCTAAGCTTATCCGCCGCTAATGCGGCGTAGCCTTGCGTGTCAATTCAGCGTGTTTAAGAGTTTAGTTTTAAAAGTGCTTAAATTAAAAGACTAAGCGCTTTCGACTTCTTTAATCTTGGCGACTAGCTGCTTGAGTGTGAATGGCTTGGGCAGGAAATTAAACTCGTAATCATCGCCGAAGGAATCGGTGAAGGCATCTTCTGCATAGCCAGAGATGAAGATGATTTTTACATCAGGGTGATCGGGGACAATCTTTTTAATCATCTCAGGCCCATTCATACCGGGCATAATCACATCGCTGACAATGACATC
>JALZUV010000024.1 GCA_023301245.1 Rickettsiales bacterium | reverse complement strand
CTCTTCCCATCAATCGCGATAATCTCGTCACGCAGAGGTGGGCTAATTACGCCAAGGTGCTTGCGCAGGCAGTCGTTGAAATGAGAGGGCTCGATCACCCTGGCAGGCTATACTTCAATTCTATAATTGGTGCGTCTTTACCCAAAAAGAGGCCGCATAAGCGGCCTCTTCTTTGATCGTTGCGTATGTAAGGTTCCGGTCCCTAGAGAAGGAAGCCCATAGGCGCTGAAGTCGCAGAAGCGCTGTGAAAGCGGCTTAAATTGGGCAATACGGTATACAAGTCTGGCGCGCTCACTCCAAACCACTGCGCTAATTCAGCAAAGTAGAGATCGCAGGAGGTGGAGGGAAGAAGGCGTCCGTTGGCGCCAACATCTTGTCCTTGTCCGAGAAGAAGGTTGTCGGGGTAGTCGCCATAAATGCGTCCCCCCTTGACGGCGCCGCCTGTCACGATGTGGTTACCGCCCCAAGCGTGATCGGTTCCTAGGCCGTTGGATCGCAGGGTTCTTGAGAATTCTGACATAGTGTAGAGGGTGACATTGTCTTCCATGTCGAGGTCGACCATCGCTTGTTGAAAGGCCTCAATTCCAGCACTCAGAGCCGAGAGGCGTGGGCCATGGGAAGTGAGGAGGCTAGCGTGATCATCCCATTGTGTAACTCTGATAAAGAAGATTTGTCGTTTTTGACCGAGAGCGTTTGCACTCGCGATTGATTTTGCAGTCATCTCGAGGTCTCGCCCAAAATCGGAGCCTGGGAAAGTTGTCGTTATGGAAGATCCATTGATGGCGGTGGAAAACTCCTGAAACGAGTCGATACTGTTTCGAGTTTCGTCGGTATAGGCTTGTTCTAGAACAGAGCGATAAGTTTGCTCCATTAATGAGGCTGCGGTATTTGCTGTGCTGGGAGGAATGACTGTATGCTGGCTCAGTCCATTTAAGGGGATTGCTCCATCTCTGGTAATGGTATAGGAGACGACATCGGTTCCTGTTTGATAAGTGTTATTCCCGCTGAGGGAGTACGACATAGGAACTTTCCCGGTGGGGTCGTTGAGCAGGTTGGTGAGGTCTGCCATGCGGCCACCCCAGCCAGTGGCGGCACTGGGATCTTGGGGCAGAGAGGTCTGCCACTCATCCTGTTGGTCAAAGTGAGAGAAGAGTGCTCTAGGGAGCTTAAAATTTCCGGAGCTATAGGCCGCTGCGTTTGGAATTGGCTCTACCAAGGTTCCCACGTTTGCGATGAAGGCAGCCTTTTGGTCGTTGAAGAGCCGTTGGATACCTTCCATTGCGGGGTTCACTCCGAAGGTGCGGCCGGGAGTGTTGAGCGAGGTCAGGGGCAGAACCCCGTTTGTCGAGCCGACATTCGGTAAAGCCATGTTTGAGCGGCTGGCAGCGTAGTTGGTGTATTCATCCGATGCAGTGGGAACGAGCATGTTGTAGGAGTCATTACCACCATCAAGGAAGATGCAAACGAGTGCCTTGTGTTCACTGGAGGAGTCTGTCGTTCCGGCAACGGCGTTGCCAGTGACCCTCAATTGAATGAGGGCATTCATGGCGGTCAGGGATGACATCATCCCGCAAGACCCTGTGGCTAAGAAGTCACGGCGATTAAAATTTTTCATCAGAGGGTGTTCTTTAAATTACGAGAGAGTTACTTCAAAATGGCAGCTTCAGGTGCTGCGATAAAAACGCTTGTGGCATTTTGGTGAACCAAAGCGGCTGGGGTTATGTTAAGGGCGGCTTTAATGGTTTGGCGGCTGTCAGCGCTGATTCGGCCATTGGCATAGATGAGATTAAGGCGATCTAGAAGCAGGTCATTTTCCGTAGGGAAATTGTCATAATTGACCTTGAAGGGAGGGGTGTTTCCAAGCGTCCGGTTGTGAAAACCGATCCTAGGATTCGCATAATCAAACAGGAGGTTGAGTGAGCTGATCGCGGTGGCAGAATTCAGAATCTGGAACACCGGGCTGACTAGGCCTGAATTTCTGATGACTCCGGGACGTGAATAGCCAGCGGCGTAGTAGTTGATGACACTGGGAGGCTCCAAGGGATATTGCAGAAAGTCGTCAAAGTTGGCGGGGGACCAGAACTGAATGCCGGTTTCATCGTAGAGAGCGGTGGCGTCGCCGCTGGCGTTGGCTGCCCGTGCCAGCATGGTGGTGCGGATTAACGGTTCGCGGAGTTTTCCGGCTTCTGGTCTGGAGAGATCAGGGAGAGAGTTCCGTGCTTCCGGATCAAGGAGGATGGCTTTGGTGACGGCACCGAGGTTGCCGCGAATTCCCGTTCCGTCATTTGCAAAAATGTTCGCGATTCTTTCGACGTATTCAGGACTTGGGTTTGAAGTCACTAGGAATTTGATGAGTTGGTTGCTGATGAAGGGTGCGCAACTTTCGTGATTGAAGAGCATGTTAAGAGTCTCCTCAATATCCTGGACGCCTGTTCTCGTATTCCCGCTGCCAAAAGGATTGTAGGAGGGTAAGGTCAGTCGGCCTAAGAGATTTTTCTCGTTTGTGTCATGTTCAGTTTCGAAAAGGATCATCGGGATAGCGCGCCCGGATAAATCAATGGGTGGCCCTGCGAAAACGCCGAAGCCATTTGTTTGATCGTACCATAGCCCAGTGAAAACTCGGGCCATTTCTTGGATGTCTTCAATGTCGTAAGTGGGAATGGGCTCTCCTGAAGAGTCTAATTTTTGGGTGCCGTCCATATTGAGTTCCCAAAGCCCGATCGAAAAGAGCTGCATTACCTCCCGCGCATAGTTTTCATCCGGGACACGCCCGAGCAAAGTGTCAGCTTTGCGGTTACCAGCACTACTCAAATATTGCCCCATGATGGGATGCATGGTGACGTCAAAAAGAAGGTCTTCGTAGTTTCCAAAAGCTTGTTCGACCATGAGGTCGTAATAATCAGCAAGCCCCAGTCCGAAACCCAAGGCGTCAGTGCCTGCTACCAAAATTTGACTAAGCGCAAAGGCGACGCGCATTCTCAATTGGTCATCCGCATTGACGGCGGTTCTCATCCAGGCGGTATACGCGTTGCGCTTGTGAACGCGTTGAGCGTCTGCAGTGTTTCGGGCGTGCCAGGGGAACTCCTGACCCGTCGCAAGAAAGGCTGCGTAGTCGCTTTCCTTGCGGTCATTGAGGAAGTCGACATAAGGCCTTAGGTAAGAAGGGGGGAGGTCGATTTGGGCATCAATCCATTTTTCGTAGGCATTTGATCCAAGGTTTTGCAAGGCGCTGATACTTTCGAAAGTCGGGCCGAAGGTCGCCTGAGCAAGGAAGCGACTGGCGTTTTCTGGAGAAGGGGTGCCCGGCGTTGCCGTGCCGGCGAGACCACCGCTTGGATTAGAGCCGGTGAGAAGATTGGTGAGGTGTTGGGCATCGCCTCCATTGGCTGCAGAGCGGACGCTGTTGGCATCTGTGGCGCTGAAGCCGAGGGCAGTCTCTGCCCAGTCGGCAATGCTGTCACCGTCGGTGTCGACCTCGCTGGTGACTCTTGCTCGGAAAAAGTTTCCCTCGGATTCAGCGAGATCGGCCTTACCAACGGTGCTGGTGAGAACTGCTCCTGTGCCGGTGAAGACACTCCCGACAAAATCCCAATCTAACCCGTTGGTGCTGTGTTGGGCTTGGTAGCGCAGGCCCTCTTTGGAGGGCCATCTGATGATGTAACTTGCGGCGGTCTCGGACAATGGAAGGCACTTAAAGCAATCAGCGGGATCGGTGGGATCGGTCAGTGCCTGTGCTTCGGAGAAGTTCGTCACGCCATCACCATCCCTATCAAGAGTAGGGTCAGTTAGGGAGATCTCGGGGTGCAGAGCTTCGAAAACGTCGTTGATCCCATTTGAATTCAGATCAATGGCGTGGGCCGAGGAAATTGAAACAATGAGAACGGTGAGAGCGAGAGGTTCAATGCTAAATTGGCGATTCATAGTGAAATTGGCGAGAAGGTGGTGGATGAGTGAATCAGAAAAATTAGACTGAGTGAGTTTACCCATGACCTGATCTGGCTTTGTTTCAGCTCCACTAGTTTTGAATTTTCAGTGGATGTAAACGATGCTCAGTAAATCACGTCGTATCAGACTAACGGTTGCAACTGTAGATAATATTTAAAAGTGATAACTTTGATACGCACTTAAGATCGCTTATGCGTATTGCCATATCAATCTTTCTCATGTGAGCTGCTTTGATTCCATTCTTTGGGGGAGATATTGAAACCACCATACCAGAGCTAACATCTCCT
>JALZUV010000023.1 GCA_023301245.1 Rickettsiales bacterium | reverse complement strand
GCGCGCGCACAATTACTAACCAGAGGCAATAAATTGCTATGGCATTATTTTAGTATTTGCATCAACATCCGACAACACAGGCCAGTTTTTGCGAGCATCGAATAACTGATAATGCCACCATTCGTTACGATAAAAATCCCAACCTGCGGTGGTCATAATACCCATAAGAATATGACGGTTACGCTGCGCTTGCGCCGAAATCTCTTGATTGCCGTGATGTGATAGTAACGTAAAAGCATCAAAACCCGTTCCAAAATCCAACTCTTCACCTGTCGCACTATCAACCAACGCCAAATCAACTGCGGCGCCCATAGAATGAGGCGACCCTCGGTTAGGGTCGGCTAGAAAATCAGGGTCGGGCGTATGTTCCCATAATTTCCATTGCGCTTCTGATGGGCGGAAAGCATCGAAAATTTTAAAATGATAGCCCAACGCCTTGGCTAATTGACAGGCAATCGTCAATTTATCAGCCGCCTCTTTATTTAAATACGGCTTCGCATCGGCGGCATAAACAGGTTTATCGGTAAAATTATCCGCCGTGGCATAGGCGAGATAAATTTCAACCCCATGCGATTCGGGTGTGATTTCAACTAACATAATATAACTTCCTAAATATTGCAGACCAGCAGCCTGCCCCTTCATGAGCGAGCGAAACGACATTCCATTTAAGCGACAATAGTCGCGCAGAGGGAGTGAAATTAAAAGCATATTTATGCATTTTAATCATTTTTACTAACCTTTTGTTAACCTTTATTACGTAGGATGACCTTAGTTAATTACTTGAACAAGTGTTGACCAGATTACCCTCCATTTATTTGGGCGCTTCCTTCGGGGAGCGCCTTCTTTTTTAGTCCCAATTCCACTCGTTGCTGGCAATGGGCGGCAAGCGCCTTTCTATCTTCAAACTGCTCAATACCAGTAGGCGCGTGGCAGATGACCGTGGCGAGTATGGCGGGTTGAGCGAGAAAATCCATCAAGTGCGGGCCAAATTCATCCTCCCCTATCCACGCAACCTTGCGCATAGCTTGCGGTGATAGTGGCTCGCCATTGGGCTGAGTATAAATAACCGTCACGGGCTGTACGGGCAAACCCTGTTCAGCCAGAGAGAAATAAGAAGAGCGGAACGACTGAATGCTCGTACCATCGTTAGTCGTACCTTCGGGGAAAAGGCTAATCATCCAGCCTTTCTCCATGGCCTTAGTGAGTTCGGCCATATTTTCCGCCGTTTTACGCGGGTTACGGTTAATGAACACAGATTCCGACAGCCGACAAAGATAGCCGATAACTGGCCATGAGGCGATATCGGCTTTCGGCGTAAAATGCACAGGCGCGAGTGAGCCAAGCACAGGAATATCCGTATAGCTGCAATGGTTGCTCACTACTAGCAATGGCCTATCGCTCGCGAATGCACCCTGCTGTTTTAGCCGAATGCCCCAGCTAAAGGCCGATAGCTGGTAATAGAGTGAGGTGAATTTTATTTTCGCAAAACGCCAATTTAGCAGGTCAGACACAATAACGAAGGGCAGAAGAACCACGCTCATCAACAAAAAGGCAGTCAGCCGTAAATAAGCACGAACCTTAGGCGGAAACGCCATAACGCTTACCATAATTATCTTTAAGTAACTCGGTTTGCACCACTACGGCCACATCAACGCAATGGCACTCATTATCGATATATACGCCATGGCCAAAACTGCCATTCATGCGTAAATAGCCTTTCACCAAGGCAGGCAATTGACGCAAGGCGGCTTTAGGGTCGAGCTGCTCTAACGGTAGCGGTTTAAACTCGTAAGCATGTTTTGATTTTGGCGTTAGTGGCGCAGGCGTTTGATGCATATGATGCAAAAACGATAGCCCCATTAAATTATCCTCGGGGTTTACCCCATTAAACGAGGCACAACCAAACAGCAGCTTAATATCGTGATGCATCACATAAGCGCCAATACCATGAAACAACAGCTGCATCGCCGCACGCGAGCGATAATCGGCATGCACGCAGGAGCGGCCAAGCTCCATCACTTCGCCATCCATTTCTTTAATGCCCGAAACATCGAATTCTTTTTCGCTATAAAAGCGGCCAATTTTTTGCATTGGCCCACGGCGTAACAGGCGATAAGTGGCCACCACCATGCCATTCTTATCTTCATCTTGCACAATAAGATGGTCGCAGACCTCATCATATTCATCAAAGTCGCGCTTTTGCGCTAGCACTTGCGGGCTTTCAGGTACGCCGCCCATCTCATCGAAGAAAATTTTATAACGAAGTTTTTGCGCCGCTTCTAATAGATGCGGTTTCTGCGTGACGCGAACGGTTAAGTTGCCTGCCTCAATCCGCAGAATATCGTCGGTCATCCTTTGGCATCTTTCAGCGGCACACAATAAAGCTCTAAACGATGATCCACAATCTGATAGCCGAGCTTTTTAGCGACCTCTTCTTGCAGTTTTTCAATTTGTTCATTGGTAAATTCAATTACCTTGCCTGAGCGTAAATCAATCAGATGATCATGATGGGATTCATCATTCGCTTCTTCATAGCGCGCGCGGCCATCGCCAAAATCGTGTTTTTCAATAATGCCCGATTCTTCAAACAACTTCACCGTACGGTACACTGTGGCGATAGAAATATTCTCATCAATTTTTGCGGCACGCGCATAGAGCATTTCTACATCAGGGTGGTCGTCAGCTTCCGCAAGCACTTGCGCAATCACTTTACGCTGGCCAGTCATCTTCAAACCTTGTTCAGCGCATTTATTAATCAATGAATTTACCATAGCATTATCATAAGCATTGATAGGCGCTTGGCAAGCTAGGCTTCGATTGTTCTATCTAATCCAATATCGACGGCGATGGCCGAATGGGTCAAGGCGCCAATCGAAACCGCATCCACACCTGTTTTGGCTTTTACCTTGATGGTTTTCAGCGTGATGCCGCCTGAAGCTTCCAGCTTAATGCCTGAATCTTTTGCCATTTCAACCGCCTGCTCCAATACCGACGGCGGCATGTTATCCAGCAATATCCAGTCAGGCTTGGCAATAAGCGCTTCAGCCACTTGTTCCAGCGTATCGCATTCTACTTCGATTTTTAAATCAGAATATTGCGTGCGGGCAGCTTGAATGGCCGCGCCAATATCGGGCTGAACGGTGAGATGATTATCTTTAATCAACACCGCATCATCTAAGCGCAGACGATGGTTCTGCCCGCCGCCGCAATGCACCGCATATTTATCGAGATAGCGCATACCCGGCATGGTTTTGCGCGTATCAAGCACCATACAATTTGTGCCTTCCACCTCTTTTACATAACGCGAGGTGAGCGTAGCCACACCGCATAGGCGCTGCAATAAATTAAGCGCGAGCCGTTCACCCGTTAGCAATAAATGCGCGTTACCCGTAACCGTCACAATAGTTTCGCCTTGTTTCACTGGGTCGCCATCTTCACAATGGGCGATGGTTTGCGGCGGCAATAAACCTTGGGTACGCAAGGCCAGCTTCGAATAGACTTTCGGCACCAAAAACAACCCCGCCATCACCAAATCTTCGCGCGCGCGGAAACTAAAGCTCGCCGCAGCATCAGCAGAGATAAGCGCTAGGCTAGTCACATCGCCTTGGCCAATATCTTCATCCAGTGCTAAATCTATCAGCCTATCAAGCTGTTCTTGGGCGGGTAGACCATAACGTTGTGCAAAACTCATTATTCTACTTTCGCTTCAATATGTTTAATCGCCTTATCAATATGCGGCGAATAAGGGGGGCGTAAATTTTGCGCGGGCAATTTGTAGAAATTATAATCGACGCGCCCTTCTATTTTATCGGCTTGCATCACTTTAATCACCCCCGATTGATGATTGGGCGATTGATAACGATTCCATAAATGGCTCTTTTCATCTGCGCTTAAAAGCTCAAGCTCCATCACTTCTTCAAAATCCAGCATTAGGATCTTCGGAAAATTATCGCCCGATTTATGGGTCATTTGAATTTTCGGCGGCGATTCTAAACGCACCATTTCATTACCCGAAAATGAACCATGAAAGCTCAACTCATCGGATGAGAAGCGATATTCATCGGCACCTTTTTTATAAATAATGAGAGGCTGAATAAGCGTATAAACAGGCTGCAAGCCTTTCATTTCAATGCCGCCATCTTCATACGAAAAACTCAATTGCCTATCATTCATAATCAAATGTTGGCGCAATATTGTTAGATTATCTTCTAAGTTTTTTTGCAAATCGCCCGCCATCACCATCCAAATCAAACTGGTAAAGGCCAGTGCAACCAACAGAATAACTACCGCAAGAATGCCCACTATCCATTTAATCATTGGTGCTACTCTTTCACAATTGCAGCAGAAGGGATGTTTTTCGACATTTCCAACATTTTCTCCAGCGGCTTGCGGGCGGCTTCAATAGTGGGCAGGTCTAAAATCAATTCTGGCGTTTCATCGCGCAGCGCGGCATGCAGTTTCTCCATCGTATTAAGCTTCATATAAGGGCAAGTATTGCAACTTACGCACGCCCCATCGTTAATACCGGGCACATCAAAGAAAGTGCTACCCGGTGAACGCTTTTTCATTTGATGCAAAATGCCAGGTTCCGTCAGCACGATAAATTCATGCCCCGCATTATCAGCGGTATATTGCAGCAAACTGCTAGTAGAGCCCACATGTTTTGCATGACCCAACAAATGCTCTGGGCATTCAGGATGCGCAATCACATGCGCGCTTGGATAGCGAGTTTTCAGCTTTATCAATTCTTTTTCGCTGAACTGCTCATGCACCATGCAGGTACCATTCCACAATGTCATATCGCGCCCAGTTTTACGCGATAGATAAGCCCCCAGATATTTATCAGGCGCAAATAAAATCGGCTGATCTTCGGGAATTTGGCGGATAAT